>JBBQJR010000039.1:0-13400 GCA_038326125.1 Chthoniobacterales bacterium | reverse complement strand
CCGTATTCGGTGATCAGCCGCTCGCGGAAGAGGTCCGCAAAGTGGAAAAGCGATACCGTCGCGGAGAGGTGAAGAACCTCTCCGAAGCCCTGAATCAAACCATCCGCGAACGCTCCGAAATGCGCGGATAAGCCGTGGCTTTTTCGTCAAGCCACGGTCAACGGACGCTCGCTGCGCGAAAGTTCAACACCATTCTCGGCGAGTCGCTCTTGGATTTCGGCGATGTGTGCGCGGTCGCGGGTTTCCATGGTGCAGAGGACGTGGACGCGCGAGAGGTCCGGGCCGGCGAAGGTGCGGTTGTGAACGATCTCCGTGACGTTGGTGCCAGCGGCGGCGAGCACGGCGGACAAATGCGCGAGACCGCCCGGTCGATCGCTGATCAAAGCATCGAAACGATAGATGCGACCATCCGCCGCGAGACCGCGCTCGATGACGCGGCTGTGCGCGAGCGGATCGATGTTTCCGCCGGTCCGCAGCATCACGACACGGCGACCTTTGAGGTCCGGGAGATTGCCGCCGAGCATCGCCGCCAGCCCCGCGGCTCCGGCACCTTCGATGACGCACTTTTCCAACTCCGCCAGGCGCAGCATCGCGAGCGCGAGATGTTCCTCCGCCACCTGCACCATCCGCGGTGCGAGTGAGCGTGCGATGCCGAGCGCATGCTGGCCCGCTTCGGCCACGGCCAATCCATCGGCGAGTGTGAAGCGCGTGGCGACGCGGACGGGCTCATCGGCAGACAAGCCGGCGGCGAAGCACGCGGCGTTCGCCGGTTCGACGCCGATGATTTCCAACTCGGGCTTCAAGGCGCGCAGCACCGTCGCCATGCCAGCCAGCAGCCCGCCGCCGCCCACCGGGATGAGAATCGCTTCCGCGTCGGGAACCTGCTCGAGGATTTCAAAGGCCAGCGTGCCTTGCCCGGCGATCACGCGCGGATCGTCGAACGGGTGGACGTAGGCCAGGCTGCGCTCTGCCGCCAGACGGTCGGCTTCGCGGCGGGCCTCGTCGAAAGTGTCGCCGTGCAGGCTGGAAGCCTGTGTTCCGTCCGCTCCACGGCTACGACATTTCAAAAACCGCGCGAGAGAACCCGGGCGCTTCGACGGCCTGACACGACCCTAGGCCTGCTCCCCGGGCGCGGGGATCCGGGCGAGGAGCTGCTTGAGCTGATCGACGTTCACCGGCTTCACGAGGTGGGCGAAGAAGCCGGCTTCGCGCGTGAGGCGGACGTCGTCTTCCATGCCGTAACCGCTCAGCGCGATGGCGGGGACGGGGCGGATGCGCTGAATTTCCCGCATGAGGTCGAGGCCGCTGCCATCGGGCAGGCCGAGGTCGCTCACCACGGCGTCGTAGGGCGTGGCGGCGTAGCTCACCAGCGCTTCCTGCATGGTGCCGGCGGTGGTGACGGCGTGGCCGGCGCGCGTGAGCAGGCGCGTGAGGACGGTGCGCGTCGCTTCGTGATCTTCCACCACGAGCAGGCGCAGGCTGCGCGCGGACGGGACGGGCGCGCTCCGGGCATCGGCGGAAGCGGCGGGCGCAGCGACGGTGGCGAGCGAGACAGTGAAGGTCGCGCCGCAGCCGACGCCGGCGCTCTCGGCGCGGATGGCCCCGCCGTGCGCCTCCACGATGGCGTGCGAAATGGCGAGCCCGAGCCCGAGGCCGCCGTAGCGGTGCAGGCCGGAGACATCGCCCTGCTCGAAGGCGCGGAAGATCAGCGGCAGCGCCTCGGCGCTGATGCCGATGCCGTTATCCGCCACGCTCACGATGAGCCCGCCTTCCGCGTCGTCGCGCGTGCTCACGGTGATGCCGCCGCCGGTGGGCGTGAATTTCAGTGCGTTCTTGATCAGATTCCAAAACACCTGCTGGATGCGCGTCGTGTCCACGAGCGCATGGTGGCGCGCGGCTTTGAGGGCGAAAGTCACGCCGACCTGTTTGCCGAGCGTGTCGCTGCGCACGATGTCGGCCGTGTGCTCGATGAGCTGGTGAACGTCCGCGGCGTGCGCGGCGAGGGTGAGTTTCCCGCGGCTGATGCGCGTGAGATCGAGCAGGTCATCAATGAGCCGCGCTTCGAGTTCCACGTTGCGGCGCATCATCGCGAGCTGGTCGCGCACTTCCGGGGAAAGCGTGGGATCGCTGGAGAGCGCGGTGGCCGTCATCAGCACGGGCGTGAGCGGCGTGCGCAGCTCATGGCTGAGCGCGGCGAGAAAATCATCCTTGGCCCGCGAGGCGCGCGCGATTTCCTCCGCCGCTAGCCGCAGCTTTTCCGCAGTCTGCTTCGCGTCGTGGATATCCGTGCTGGTGCCGATCCAGTAGCGCGGTTCGCCGGAGGGATCGCTCAGCGGCTCGGCGCGCGCGAGGAACCACCGATACGTCCCGTCCTGGCAGCGCAGGCGGTAGTCCGCTTCATACATCCGCCGCCCGGCCACCGCACTTTGCCACACATCGGCCGAGCGCTCGCGGTCGTCGGGATGCACCCTCTCCAGCCAGCCGTAGCCGAGCGAGGCCGCGGCGGACTGGCCCGTGACTTTTTCCCACTGCGGACTTTGGAAAATGCAATCGCCCTCGCGGGAGCACGTCCACACGAGGTGCGGCATCGCGAGGGTGAGCGCGCGCAGCCGCTCCTCGCTCGCGCGCACGGCCTCGGCCGCGGTCTTTTCCGCGGTCACATCCAGCGCCGCGAGCACCGCCCGCGCGGGTCGCCGTGCCGCGCCTTCGCCGGTGAAAAAGACCTGCTTGCGCACCGAGAGCCAGCGCACTTCGCCACCCGGCCGAACGATGCGATGCTCCATCGCAAACCAGCCGCGGCCCGCCGGGTCGAGACACTGCGCGATGCGGCGCTCGAGTTCTTCGCGGTCTTCGGGGTGGAAGGTTGCGTGGACCTCGGCGCGCGGCAGCGCCACCGCGGCATCGCCGAGACCGAAGAGCCGCGCCGCCCGCGCGGTGAGTTGATCGCGGCCGGTTGTGTAGTCCACTTCGATGAGCGCGAGTTCGGCCACCTCCGTGCCGAGGGCGAGTCGCTCCTCGCTTTCCCGAATGGCCCGCTCGGCACGTTGCCGCTCCGTCACGTCGTCGAAGTAACAGACCACGCCATACCGGCCGTCGGCGAGCGTCACCCGCTGGGTCTGCCATTCGTAGGCCTGCTCCCCGCCGATATCGTGCCGCTCGTAGATGAAGCTCGGCGACACGTAACGTTCGCCGGTCGCCAGCGTATGGCGGAAAATGCGGGCCACCTCCGCTCCCACCGCAGGTCCCCAGAGTACCTCCATGACCTCCGCAAAGTCGCGACCAATGAGCCGTTCGACTTTCGCAAAGACCGGCGCCGCCAGCGCATTCACCTGCTGCAGGCGGAAATCGGCATCCACGACATACATCCCCGTCGGAGCCTGATCCACGAGACGGATGAAGAGTTCCGCGTTTTGGCGCAGCGTTTCCGCACTGCGCCTGCGCTCGGTGATGTCCATCCCCGAGGGAATGAGATGCGTGATGCGCCCTTCGGCATCCCGCAGCGGCGCGAGCTGGAAATCAATCCACAGCATCGCTTCGCCCGCCATGCGCACGAGCTCATCATAGCGGACGACCTCTCCGGCGATGGCCCTCTTGCACGCGGCGCGCAGTCGCGCCTGCACCTCCGGGGAATAGCTCCACCACGAGCAGTCCCAGAACTTCTTCCCGAGCACGTCGCTGGCGGAAATGCCTGCTCCCTCCAGTGGTGCGCGATTCACCTCGACCAGCGTTCCGTCCACCGTCAGCACGCCGACGAAGGCAAAGAGATTGTCCAGGACACGGCGGGTGAATTCCCGGCTGTCGCGGAGTTCGTCCTCCGCCTCCTTGCGCGCGGTGATCTCGATCGCCGTGCCGATCATCTGGCTCACCGCTCCGGCGGCATCGCGGGCAAAGGCGGCATCGCGACTGTGGAACCAGCGCCACTCGCCCGCGCGGTCGCGCATCCGATACTCGAAGTCGGCGCACTCGTCGGCGCGCAGCGCGCCCACCCGCTCGAGGTGCGCGGGGAAGTGCGCGAGGTCGTCGGGATGCATGAGCGTCGGCACGACGGTGTCGCCCATCGCGGCGATTTCCTCCGCGCCGTAGCCGATCATCGTGGCCACGGTGCGATTGATGAAGACGTTGCACTGCTTCTCCAAGTCGAAGGCGTAGAGGATGCCGGGCGTCACATCGGCGATGCGCTGGAGAAAGTGCTCGCGCTCGCGCAATTTTTCCTGCTGTCGCAACGAGGAAAGCAGCAACGCTTCGTTCGCCTCGGCCATCCGCTTGCGGTCGGTGATGTCCTGAATGACCGCCATCGTCCGCTCGGGCCGGCCGTCGGCGTCGCGCACGGTGAAGTCCGCGCCGTCTTCAGCGCTCAAACCCTCCGCGCGCAACGCGGCCTCGGCCTTCTCCAAGCGCGCGCGCAGCCCGGCGTTTTCCGCGCGAAGTTGTGCTTCAGGCGAGGTTTTGGAGTTCACGGGGAGGGCTTGGCGATGGTGCGGGCGAGGATGCGCTGCTTTCGAATGGATCAATGACGCGCTCCAGCGGAAATTTTTATCGGCTTTGCGCGTCACGGGCAAGGCGTTTCGCAGCCCAAAAGGGCGGCGAACAGCAGAGGAACACAGCGCTTCCAGCCTGTGCCGTGGGACAGGGCCGGCGGACATCTTGTCCGCCGGCAGGCTGGAAGCCTGCCGATGCACTCCGACCGCCCACTGGCTGGAAGCGCTGTGTTCCTTCCAATCAGCGGTTCGCTTGAAGGATGAAAAACGACCGGCCGTGAAACGAATATCGCGCCTGTCTATCCACCCATCCCATCGCGGCGCTCCGTGGCAAATGAAGACAAAAAAACAGTAGTGACCTAATTTGAAAACCAAGAAGCCAGGAAAGGGAGGATGGAGTGTAAGTCGAACGGGCGTCCTGCTTCCATTTTCCTGATTTCATGGTTTCCAAATTCAAAATAGGACACTGCCCAAAAAACAGGCGGGTCGCCTCCCTTACTTTCGTTTTTTCGCATGTTCCACGGTCCTTTTGATTTGATCAGCGGTTCCTTCGGCGACTAGCACCACTCCACCAAAGCCACCGAAAGCAATGCACCTCAGAAACAAATGAAAAGCCAAACACCCACCATCAACTCCGTGTTCCTCCTTCTCTTGAACGTGCTGCTGTCTGCCGGAAGAGTTTGCGCAGGAACGGTGATTAATACCAATCTTCCAAGTGGCACCGCCATCGTGAACATAGATTCCAGAGCGGACGGCGCGGCCAGCTTCAGCGCGGATTCATTTCAATCGTTTTGGTATTAGCCCACGGTCAACGCCCCGTCATTGCTCCTGCAGCCCGGAACTTATCAGTTCCGGATCATTAACGCAAACGACGCCGCCTCGCTTTATCCGAGCCTCACCGGAGCACAACTTAGTCAAAACTACACCGCTTGGTCCTATAATTCGCCCTGGACAAGAAAACTACCTCGCGTTCCGCGGCACCGCGCTTGCCAATTCGAGCGAGTCTCAGCTTTTCGATGGCGCGCTCGCTCCGGGTCTTCCGAATTCCAATACTTTCGGATCGGCCACGGCTGCGGATGCAGGAACGATCGCCAACGGGTATTACAACCAAATTCGCCTTGCCCCGCCGGGACGCGCGGGGACTGCGTCGGGTTACTTGATGCAATACACCTTCGCCACGCCCAATGATCTCCTGTTCGTCATTCCAGACAATGCTCTGGGCGACAATACTAGGGGTGTTTCCGTCGTCGTGTCCACCGTGCCGGAGCCATCCACGGCGCTGCTCGCCGTTGGCGGCATCGCTGTCATGCTGGCTCGGCGATTTCGTCGAGTCAAACCCGGCGCGTAACGATGCGCTGCAGCCAACGGCTCCGGCTGTCGCGCTGGCTGCTTCCACCGCCGCCTTTCCGCCGCCTTTCCGCGGACCATGCTGGGGCCGCGCCGCATTCGGACCGGCGGGCGGGAAATTCCAGTTCGCGGATGGCGAATTCCAGTTAGCGGACGGGAATTTCCGTCAAACGGACGGCGATTTCCAGTGAGCGGGCGGGGATTTTCAGTAAGCGGGCGGCGGATTCCGTTCAGCAAAAACCAAATGGCGTCAACCGGACGGCGAATTCCGTTCAGCAAAAGGGTGAATCCGGCAGGCTGGTGTTCCGCCATTCACCGCAGCGAGGTCACGCCTCCATCAATGTCGTAGGCTGCGCCGGTGATGAAGCCGGCCTCGTCCGAGCACAGGAAGGCGGCGAGCGCGGCGATCTCGCCGGGCTCGCCCATCCGGCCGATGGGCTGCCACGCGCTCAACTTCTCGAACATTTCCTGCTCGCGACCGGGATACGTTTTCTCGAGATAGCCGTCCACGAAGGGCGTGTGGACGCGCGCGGGGCACACGCAATTGCAGCGGATGCCTTGGTCCACAAAATCGCGCGCGACGCTCAGCGTCATGCTCAGCACGGCGCCCTTGGTCATTGAGTAGGCGAAGCGCTCGGAGAGGCCGAGCTTCGCGGCGACGGAGCAGATGTTCAAAATCGCGCCGCCGCCGGTCTCGAGCATCCGCGCGACGCCGAAGTGCAGGCCGTGATACACGCCGCGCACATTCACGGCATGGAGCCTGTCCATATCCGATACCGTCGTGGTCAGCACGTTGCCGATGTGCGCGATGCCGGCGTTGTTCACGAGGATGTCGAGCCGCGGCAGGCCGGCGAAGGCCGCGCGCATCGCCCCGGTGTCGCTCACATCCGCGGCAAGCACTTCGCAATTTCCGCCCGCGGCGCGGATCGCCGCCGCCGCATCTGCCGCCGCGTCGCCGTTGATTTCCATGATGAACACCTGCGCGCCTTCCGCGGCGAAACGTTCGGCGATGGCGCGCCCGATGCCGGAGCCGCCGCCGGTGACGAGTGCGTGTTTGCCGATGAGCCGCTGGGTAAATGTGGGAGTCATGCCGCGGGAGATAGCCGGTTCCATTTCGCGCGCCAAGCGCACAACGTGAAGCGGGCCTTCCTGCCGGAAAAATCACGGGAGCGGACAGGCGTGTCCTCTTCACCCTGCGCCATCGTTTGCCGCTGCTGGAAAATTTTTCCGCCGCACCGCAAAGAACGCTTGCGTCCTGCGCGGGGTTTGCTAATTAGTCCGTCCCTTTCCAAAGAAAATGCTCGGGTGGTGGAATTGGCAGACACGTACGTTTGAGGGGCGTATGCCGCAAGGCGTAGGGGTTCGAGTCCCCTCCCGAGTACCACTTTACGGCTCCGATCAGGGGGCCCTTTTGCTGCCGGGCCGGGCGCGGTTGCTGAGCGCGTCGAACGATCCGGTGTTGGAGAAATCGAGTTTCTTCCCGTCGCGCTCGATGACCACTTTCCACGCGAGCATGTGATCGACGTGGTGCTCCGAACTGCCGTGCAAGTGGCCGCCGATGGGGAATTCGCCGAGCGTCACGCTCTGGCCGTTGGCGATGTTCATGGCTTCCATTTTGGCCTCGCCGACGTAGCGCTCGATGTTGCCGGTCTCGCTGCCCCAGCGCTGGATCAGGACGATGTAGCTGATCTTCGTCTCCGGCATGTCGCGCATGGAGACGTTTTTGAGGTCCACTTTGAGCGACAAAGTCCGGCTGACATTGACGTTGCCGACGCCTCGCGGCGTGGTCTGGTCGTTTCGACTGAGGACTTTTTTCTGCACATCCACGAGCAGGCCGCCCTTTTCCTCGGCGCGCGCCGGGCACACCGCGAGGAGGAGCAGAGCGAGGAAGGTGCCGAGTTTGCGAATGCATCCGAACGCAGTTGCCTCATTCATGCGCGGATGTTCCGCAGCACCGCGGGCGGATGGCAAGTGATTTGTTTGCGCTTTATTTCAAGGCGAACGCCCGATGGTTCGCCGCGATGGTTCGCCGCGCGGACGGAACTTGCGAGCACACGGGAGATGTGCGATTGCGCCGCCGGTGAGCACGCAGAAAAATATCGCCGGCTTTTCCCTCGTCACCGTCGCCTCCGGCGCGCGGAGTCTTCGCTCGGTGGAACACGGCGAGACCTTCCACCCCGTAGTCGGGCCGATGGCCGAGGCGCGCTCGCTGCATGTCGCCGGGTCGCGGCTCGCCGGGCGGGCGGGGGAATGTGCGCGGCCATTTGTGATCTGGGATGTCGGCCTCGGCGCGGCGGCCAATGCGGTCGCCGTCCTCGAGGCGCTCTCCGCGCTCCCGCTTCCCGCGCGCGCGGAACTGCATAGTTTCGACTGCACGCTCGCCCCGCTGGAATTTGCGCTGCGCCATGCGGAGGAACTCGGCTATCTCGCCCCGTGGCGCGCGCCGGTCGCGCAGCTCATCGCCGAAAGACGCGCCGCGGCGGGAAAGGTGGACTGGCATTTTCACGATGGCGATTTTCGCGAATTCGTCCGCACACCCCGTTCCGCCGCCATTCCTGCGCCCGATGCGATTCTTTACGACCCGTACTCGCCGGAAGCAAACCCCGGCATGTGGACACTCGAGCATTTCACGCGACTGCGCGCGTGCCTCGACAGAGCGCGGCCCTGCACGCTCACGAGTTACAGCCGCTCGACGGCGGTGCGCGTGACGCTGGGGCTCGCGGGATTTTTCGTCGGCTGCGGCGGCGCGACGGGGGAGAAAGACGAGACGACGATCGCAACGACGCACCGCGACTTGATCGAGCGGCCTTTGGGCGAGGAATGGCTGGCCCGCGTGGCCCGCTCCACGCGCGGCGCGCCCCTCCGCGAACACCCCGCCCCCGGCCGCATCACGCCGGAGGACCTCGCCACGCTGCACGCAATGATGATGCGCTCCTGAGTCCGCGGGCTCCCGCCGCCCTGACGGCGTTACAGACGCCGCAGCGGTGATGACACGACCCCATGTTCGGTCGAACATGCGTGCGGAGATATTCCACCGTCTCATGCACCCCCGGCCCCCGGCCTCACGCCGCGATCAATTCGGGATGAGGGGTCGTTGGCGAGGGTGGGTTTTTCGGATGCTCCGGGCTTCCGAGTTCCGAGTCTGGCGTCACTTTCGCGTGCGCCAGCAGAGGCCGTAGTCCAGGCGCACGGTCGCGATTGCGCTGGCGGGACGGAAATGCGCGGCTAAGGTTCGGGCGGTTCGCAGACTGACTTCCAAACCCCAAACTACCCACATTATGATCCGAATCCCTGGCCAGCCTGGTCGCGACCTCTGCGACTCCCATCTTGGAATCACCCGCCGCGATCTCGTGCGCGTCGGCGGCAGCGCGCTCCTCGGCCTCACGCTGGGTTCCATTTTTTCCCTGCAAGCGCGCGCGAAGGCCGCGGGCATTCAGGCGCTGACCAAAGGCCCCGCGGGCTGGGGCAAGGCGAAGCACATCGTGATGGTGTACCTGCAGGGTGGGCCGTCGCACCTCGACATGTGGGACCCGAAGGAAAATCTGCCGGACAAAATGCGCAGCCCGTTCAAGAGCATCCCGACGCGGATTCCCGGCATTCATTTCACGGAGGTGCTGCCGGAACTCGCGAAGCTGAACGACAAATTTTCGATGATCCGCTCGATGAGCTACACGCCGAACGGGCTCTTCAATCACACCGCCGCGATTTACCAAATCATGACCGGCTACACGACGGACAAGGTCTCGCCGAGCGGCCAGCTCGAGCCGCCGAATGCGAAGGACTATCCGAATTTTGGCAGCAACATCATCCGGCTGAAACCGCCGACGGAGCCGGTGCTGCCGTTCGTGATGCTGCCGCGTCCGCTGCAGGAAAGTAACGTCGTCGGCAAGGGCGGCACCGCGGGTTTCCTCGGCAAGGCGTACGATCCGTACACGCTTTTCCCCGAGGGCGACGATCTCGATTTGTCGAAAATGAACCGCGTTAAAGTGGACGATCTCAAGCTGCGGCCGGACGTGTATGCGCAGCGTCTCCAGCGGCGCGCGCGGCTGCGCACGGCGATGGAGGATGCGATGCCGGAAATCGACAAGGCGGTCGCGAACTACCACCTCGACGAGTACTACGACAAGGCGCTGAATTTGATCAGCAACGGCAAGGCGCGCGAGGCCTTCGAGGTGGATCGCGAGGACGACAAAATGCGCGCGCGCTACGGCATGAATACTTTTGGCCAGAGCCTGCTGCTCACGCGCCGGCTCATCGAGGCCGGCACGCGCGTGGTCGAGGTGATCTGGCCGAAAGTGGCGAACAGCGACAACCATTCGTGGGACATGCACGTCGGCCTCACGAACCGCATGAAGGATCAAGCTGCACCGATGTTCGACAAGGGCTTCTCCGCCTTTTTGCAGGACATGGAATCGCGCGGTCTGCTCGAGGAAACGCTCATCGTCACGCTCGGCGAATTCGGCCGCAGCCCGGAGAAAGGTGTGAGCACGAGCGGCAACGTGAACAGCTCCGACGGCCGCGATCACTGGCCCTATTGCTACACCGCCGTCGTCGCCGGCGCGGGCACGAAGCCCGGCTACGTCCACGGTGAAAGCGACGCGACCGGCGCGAGCCCGAAGGACAAACCCGTGCATCCCACCGAGCTACTTGCGAGCATCTACCACGCGACGGGGATCGATCCGGATACCATCGTTTACAACCATCTCAATCAGCCGCGCGAACTCGTGAAGGCGAAGCCGGTGGACGGGCTTTTCGCGTAGCGCAACGAATTGATCGAAAGCGATCCCATGCGATCTCTCCTCGGAGAACGCGCGGCGATCAGTCCGTCGAAACGCGCCCCAAGTGATCAGTGACGACCCCAATTTTTTTCACCGGGTTACTTTTTTGGGTTACCTTTCTCTTCGGCATCGAGCACTGCCGCGAGTACGGAGATGGCCAAAAAATTGAAGCTGCTGGCCGCTTGACGCGCCCTCTTTTTTGCGGCGCTGTGGGTCACCGCTAACGTGAAAGATCCTTCCACCCATGTCTCCATCAAATTTGGCCCGCATTCGGACCGAAGTTCCGCCTCGATTTTTGTTGATGAATTGCCATGCACCGGGCTGCTGGCGACCTCGGACTGGCCTTGGGGCGCGGAGCTGCGTGATGTGAAGGCGTCGGTTTAGCGCGGCTGTGTGGTGAATCCTGGCGACCCCGAGCACAGCAAGCTCATCTTCAAACTCGCGGGTCAGCGTGAGGGTGCCGCGTCCCACTAGGTCGCGATTCGCAGACTCGAAATCGGCGAGCGCAAGGTGTTGATGAAGATCGGACGCCTCGGACGCAGTTTCGCGACTCCGGTAGGAAACGGGGAAGCGCAAACACCGCGGCAACAAGAGCCCGTCGAAGCAGAAAGAATGCGTCGGATGGTCCGCGAGTCGAGAATCCGCCGGAGGAAGTGGTGGAAATGGATGAAGCCACAACGGATAGGGTGCGGCAGTTCTTGGCCGCGCCGTATAGCGCCTGAGACGCGGAACGGGAGGCCGGCCAGTGACCGCTGGCCGGCCTTGATCCGTTCGTGGTGGAAAACGTGCCACCACCTCATTCCCGGACAATTCGGACGGCTGTTTGCAACTTCTGTTCGCAGAGTCGTGAAGCCGTGGTGTCCTGCCAAGCCACTCCTGAGGCACAAGGACTCGGTGCCACGCTGTACCAAGCTGTCATCTTGATGGAGTTTCCGGCGACTGAAAGATCTCTCGCATCCTCCCCTGCTTCCCTCGCTCGGAACGTATCTCCCGCCGCTCTTTTCGCAACTTCCGTCTCATGGCTTTGCTCAAGGCCGGGCGCGTCCAACTCGGCCTCCGTCCTTTCTACCCACGTTGAAACAGCGGAGAGACATTTATTTCCACTATTTAGATCGACAATGCGCTTTTGAGCGAGCGCAAGCTGCTGATGCGGGAAGGAACCATTGTCGACGCCACGATCATTGCCGGCGCGGCGCGTGACCGAAGGGAGCTTCATGAAGATGGCGTCCGGCAGCGCGCCGACGCCGAACTCGCTGTTGTGGTTAACCACCGCCCAGGCGACATGATTGAAAGTGTCCACGCCGAAGTTGCCGAGGTGAAAATCCGTCGCCGCATCGTAGGCGTGCGCGGGGAACTTGGGCGTGCCACCAAGGTTGCCCGCCACCACATTCAGCCATGTTTTCGTGACCGGATTCAACCAGCCCAGCCGCAGCGTGCTTTCGGCAAAGGACAGAGCCTGCGCGAGGATCGGATCGTAGTTCAGTTAAATGACGAACAGGTCGCTGCCGGTTCCCGCGACTTCAACGGCATCGCTGACCAGTTTGATGTCGGCGGGCGGCGGCGGGGCGACAAAGGCCACCTGCACGGTTTTCGCGGAACTGGTCATCCCGTCAATCAGGCTGAGGCTGGTGCCCAAGCGACCTGAGGCGGTGTTCGTCAGGGTAAATCCGCCCAAGGACGAGCTTGCGGGGATCGTGCGGACATGCGCCGAGCCGGTGTTCGAGGTCGCGGTAAAATCCACGGACTGATTCTGAACTTTGATCACCACGAAGCGGGCACTGCGCAGTCTGAAATCGATTGATTCCACGGCGCTCCCTTCATGGTCCACAAACCCGCCGGAGCCATCCACCTGCGCGCTTAGTAAAAAACGAGGCGTGGTTGACGGCAAACCGTAGGTAAAGAATGCATCGACAGTGGAAGTGGCTGGGACCTGCTCGCCATGCAGGTTTTGCGACCCGAGGTAGCCGGATGCAAAAAAACCGCCCGAAATAGCACCAACCAACGCGTTATATTGAGCTAGGCCATTGGCTGCGTCACCGCCCCAGCTTCCGCTGAGCCCGCCGCTCAGATGAACCGTGAAACGGGCAATACCCTGCTGTCCGGTCAAAGCTGGATTGTTCACGGTAAACTCATCCTGCCAGGAGCCATTCACGTTAGAGGTGTCCTCCCCGCTATCCGTGCGAGCGTTGAGCCTGAGTGAAACCGTCGCCGATCCGTATTGAACCTTCACGGAAGCAGATGAATCCGGCCCGGTGATCGCGTCAGCCAGCGACGCGTCATTGGTCGCTAACTTTTCACGAAAACCCGCAGTGTAGCCAGCCACCTGTATTTTCAGATAGGTGCCTTCCTGCGCCAAGCCGCTGCTCGGCCGCAGAAAAAGCGCGGCAAGGAGGACAGCAATGGCGGTGCTCCGCCGGCGGGAACGACCGACTGGCGAAATGAATGCGAGGGATGACGTGAGGAATTTCATACGGCGTTTTCTAATGCTGCAACGCTGTTTTAGAGCGTCTTCAGTTGCTGCAACGCCGACCGGGTGATCCGTCCTTCGCGCGGATGTAGGGCGGACTCCATAGCATAGCGCAACGCGCAGAAAGAAGATTCTGATTCGGCTTCTGGCTCGCTTTTTCTTTTCCATCCTCCTTCTCAAACTAGAGCCTGTCATGCACTTTTCGGACGCCGGAGGCTTCATGGAAATTAGCCGGTGGTCGAGAGAGCGCAGCGAGCGAAAACCACCGGATCACGATGGGAAAAGACATCCGCCCCGGAGGGGGCGGCGGAAATCCGCACGGGCGTTTTC
>JBBQJR010000038.1:0-13651 GCA_038326125.1 Chthoniobacterales bacterium | reverse complement strand
CGACATCCTCGACGACCCGGTGCGGATGTATCTCAAGCAGATGGGCCAGGTGCCGCTGCTCACGCGCGAGCAGGAGGTGGAGATCTCCATGCGCATCGAGGACGCGGAACTGAACGTGCAGAAGCATGTGAACAATTTCGGATTCATCCCGCGCGCGTATCTCGAGCTCGGGC
Organism: Chthoniobacterales bacterium; assembly: GCA_038326125.1. Lineage (GTDB taxonomy): Bacteria > Verrucomicrobiota > Verrucomicrobiia > Chthoniobacterales > Chthoniobacteraceae > SXWH01. The sequence goes on along the minus strand of JBBQJR010000038.1, from coordinate 13,478 downwards.
AGAAATTGATCGACGGGCGCGAGCGTTTCGACCGCGTGATCCTCGATAAGAAAATCGAGAGCCGCGACAAATACATGAAGGGCCTGCCGAAGCTGATGAAGCAGCTCGATGCCTCGATGTCCGAGGCGTCCAAAGCCTACAAAAATTACCTCGCGCACGGCGGGACGAACGAGACCGCGAAGAGCTACACCGACTTCCAGAAGCGGCACGCGGGCGTGCAAAAGCACTTCCCGAAATTTTTCTACAAGCAGAAGGTGACGGAGGATTTCGTGACCCTCGCCGAGGAGAAGAACCGCGTGATCCACGCGCTGCAGCACGAGGTGAACAAGCCGAAGAAGCAGCAGCAGCGCGCCGCCGGCGGCGCGAAGGTGGACTACTCGACGCAGCTCCGCGAGCAGCAGACGATGATGTGGATGAGCGCGGAGGGTTTTGTGAAGGAATTTGGCGAGCTGCGCAAATGGCTGAAGAAGGCGCTGCGCGCGAAGACGGAGATGGTCGAGGCGAACCTGCGCCTCGTCATTTCCATCGCGAAAAAATACACGAACCGCGGCCTGTCATTCCTCGACCTCATTCAGGAGGGCAACATGGGCCTGATGAAAGCCGTCGAGAAATTCGAGTACCGCCGCGGCTATAAATTCTCGACCTACGCGACGTGGTGGATCCGCCAGGCGATCACCCGCAGCATCGCGGATCAGGCGCGCACGATCCGCATCCCGGTCCACATGATCGAGACGATCAACAAGCTCATGCGCGTGCAGAAACAGCTCGTGCAGGACTACGGCCGGGAGCCCTCGCCCGAGGAAGTCGCCGAGGAGATCAACCTCCCCGTCGAGCGCGTCCGCGCCGTGTTGAAAATGGCGCAGCAGCCCATCAGCTTGCAGTCTCCCGTCGGTGACAGCGACGACACGAGCTTCGGCGATTTCATCCCCGACCAGACCGCCGAGGATCCCGCGGATGTTACCGCGATCTCATTGCTCAAGGACAAAATTCGCGACGTGCTCACCACGCTCACCGAGCGCGAGCGCCAGGTGCTCGAGCAGCGCTTCGGTCTCGTGGACGGCTACAGCCGCACGCTCGAAGAAGTGGGCCGGCAGTTCAAAGTCACCCGCGAACGCATCCGCCAGATCGAGGCAAAAGCGCTCCGCAAAATGCGCCACCCCACGCGCATCCGGCAGCTCGAGGGCTTCCTCGAAGCAAGCGACCTGCACCTCGCGTAACGGCGCGACGCGGACATTTCTGTCCGAATATTCTGGCAAGCGGTCACTGTTCCAGTTTGGAACACTTGTAGCCAATCGTCCGCAGACCGAAACGGTTTCAGCTGGCATATAATGTCATGCCGAAGCGGGACTCCACCTCACCGCGTTTGGCTGCAACGTGGGTGTCTGCCCACAAGGCCGCGCCTTGGACAAATGTTCCAAACCAGAACATTCTGACTCATCGTCCAAAGACTCATCGTCCATGATCGGGCACGCTCGCGGGCATGGCGAAAGCTCCCCGCTCCCGGCCCCTTGGAATCTTCGGACTCAACGTCCGCAAACGCCGCGAATCGCTCGACCTCACGCAGATCGAACTCGGCGGGCGCGCTGACCTCGACCCGACCTACATCAGCGGCATTGAGCGGGGCGTCCGCAATCCGAGCCTCATCAGCATCGCGCGCGTCGCAAAGGCGCTCAATGTCACGGTGTCGGTGCTTTGCGAGGGGGTGCGCGCGTGAGCAGCGCGCCGACATTCCTCGATCTCTTTTGTGGCTGCGGCGGGTTCTCGCTCGGCATGGAGCGGGCAGGATTCCGGTGCCTTGCCGCGATTGATTTCAACGCAGAGGCCGTCGCGACGCTTCGTGCGAACTTCCCTGAACTCGGCGACGAACGGGCGCGGCAGGAGGATCTGACAAAGTTCCGCCCGTCCGACTTGGTGAAGATCATCGGCGTGGAAAAAGTGGATGTGATTGTGGGTGGTCCGCCCTGCCAGGGTTTCAGCACGGCACGGCAGCGCGACGGGGCAAATCACGGGAGCGAGCGATTCGTCGAGGATGCACGCCGCCAGCTCTACAAGGAATTCCTGCGCTACGTGGAGTTCTTCAAGCCGCGTGTCTTTGTGATGGAGAACGTGCTCGGCATCCAGTCCGCTGCGGGCGGCAAATATTTCACCCGCGTCCAGCACGAGGCACGGCAGCTTGGCTACAGCGTGGTTTCGCAGGTGGCGGAAGCTTTCGCGCTTGGCGTGCCGCAAAAACGCAAGCGTCAGTTCATCGTGGGTGTGCGCGCTGACTTGTCCGGCTTCTTTCCGACGGTTCTCGCACCGGCCCCGCGGGCGTTTCCTGGTACGACACTCGGGCCAGCCATCGGCGATCTTCCACGTGTGGTTGCTGGCGGAGGCTCGGAGTGCTGCGACTACGATCTCGCACGTCGTAAAGGACATCTTGAGCGTTGGGGAAAGGTTGCAAGGCGCTATCTCTTTGACGTGCTGGAGGTGAAGCGCACCCACAGCCTGACAGCGCACCGGGCACGCCCGCACAGCGAGCGCGATCTGCGTGACTTCCTGCTTTTGCATGAGGGCGAAAACTGCGCCGAGGCCATGCGACGTGGCCTCGAATTCGAGTTTCCCTACGACAAGACGAGCTTCAAGGATCGCTACACGCGCCAGAGCCGCCGCGAGGCGTGCAGCACCATCGTCGCGCATCTCAGCAAGGACGGACTGATGTTCGTCCACCCCACGCAGAATCGCTCGCTCACCCCGCGCGAAGCCGCGCGCATCCAGAGTTTCCCGGATTGGTTCCAGTTCCCCATCGCTCGCACCCATCAGTTCAGGGTCATCGGGAATGCGGTGCCTCCGCTCGTCGGTGAGGCGGTCGGGATCGAGGTCAAGGAATTCCTCTCCAGGGCTGCGCAGACTCCCCGCGCGATGCGGATGGAATTCCCACCGTCCCTCGCGTCCGCATCCGGGAATCCGCGAGCGCAGATGGCCCTCCCATGCACGACGGCGGAAGCACGCGAGCGTCTCCTCATTCTCGCCCGGAGCACCCGGCGGGAGTTGCGCGCGCTTGATACCGCCGCCTTCCGCCGTGGCTGGCACGCTCTGCTTTTCCTCTACCCCGAGCTGCATCCCGACAACGCGCTCGACCACGGCGACGATCGCTTCCAAGCCACCTTGCCGCTGCGCGGTGCAGACGAATGGCGCGAACGCTACACCCGCAGCGGCTGGCCGGTGGCACTGGAACTCATTGGGCGCGAAGCGTGGCGACGCTACGAGTCGGGCGAACTGAGCGAGGAGGAATTCTACTGCGTCGCGGCGCAGCGGAGGGGGATGGAAATCTCGGGTCGGCACGCATGAGCCGGCTCAAGGCCACTGTCAAAAAATCGCCGGGGCACGATGGGCACGATCATGTCCCACCGGAGCCCGCCAGTCTGGCGGAAAGCCTCCGCGCATTCAGCTACGAGCTGCCGACCGCGCTCGCCGACCTCGTGGACAACAGCATCACCGCGCGCGCGCGGCATGTCTGGATCGACTTCCATTGGGACGGCGCGAGTTCCGTCATCGCGATCACCGACGATGGCCGGGGAATGGACGAAGACCGGCTGCGGGAAGCGATGCGCCCCGGAAGCCAGAGTCCGCTGGCCACGCGCGACCCGGACGACCTCGGGCGCTTCGGCCTCGGGATGAAGACAGCGAGTTTTTCCCAATGCCGCCGCATGACCGCGCGCAGCCGTCCGCGCGGAGGCAAGTGGGCGACGCGTTGCTGGGATCTCGATCACATCGCCGCGGTGAAGGCGTGGCAGCTCCTCCGATGCGGGGATGAAGCGGTCGAGCCGCACTTCGCCCGCCTCTCCGCGCTCGCCCACGGCACTGCCGTCGTGTGGCAGAAACTCGATCGGATCACGGAGGGCCAGCAGACCGGCAACGAGAAGCATCACCAGATCTTCCTCCAGCGCGCGACCGCGGTGCGCGACCACCTCGGGATGGTTTTTCACCAGCTCATGGCCGGCCCGCAAGGCGTGAAATTGCTGCTCAACGACCGCCCGATCCCGCCGTGGGATCCCTTCCTCGCCGGTGAAGCGGCGACGCAGCATCTCCCCGCCACGCGCCTGAAACTTCGGAACGCGGTCGTCGAGGTCGAGCCCTTCGTGCTGCCGCATCACTCACGGCTGACGAACGCGCGCCACGAAGCGGCTGCGGGCCCACGCGGCTGGAACGCTCATCAGGGCTTCTATGTCTATCGCCAGCACCGGCTCCTCGTGGCCGGCGACTGGCTCGGCTTCGGCTGGACGAAGGACGGACACTACAAGCTGGCCCGCATCCGGGTAGAGGTGCCGAACGCGCTCGATCACGATTGGGCGATCGATGTCACCAAGTCGCGCGCACTGCCGCCCGCCGCGCTGCGCGATGACCTCCGGCGCATCGGCGAGGCGACGCGCTCCGTGGCGAAGCGCGTCTTCAGCCATCGCGGCGCGAAGCTCACGCCGCGTGCCGACCAGGAGCGGGTCCTTCTTTGGGAGCCGAACGCTAAGCACAACAAGACGTTCTATCGTCTCAACCGCGAGCACCCGCTGCTCAAGGGCGCGATGGAGGGCTCGGGGAATCGCGAGGCGCTGAAAGCACTGCTCCGACTAATCGAGGAAACGGTCCCGTTCCCGCACATCGCCATCGAGAATTCCGAGCGTCCGGAGTCCATCGCGACGCCCTTCGAGCACGCGCAGGAGAGCCAGATTCGGGAAGTGATGGAACAGGCGTTCCACTCACTTACCGCCACGGGCTACGGGCCGAAAGAGGCCGTCAATCGCCTGCGCACGGTGTGGCCGTTCGAGCTCTTCCCCGCCCTGCTGCAAACCCTCGCTGAATCGAAATACCATGTCTGAAACCGCTGCCGCCTACGTCAATGCCCGGAACCTCGCGGTCGATATTTTGCGGGGAGAAAAGAACCGCACGCCGGAGATGATCGGCGAAGTCGCGACCAAGGCTGTGCAGGCCGCGACGATATTCGCAGCGAGCGTCTCGATCGACGTGGAGATTCTCACGGCGGAATTGCTGCATCTTTTTTCTGTTCGTGCAGGCGATGTGACGATCCTCGACGACGACGATCCGAAAGGCCATGTACCATGGCTTCCGAGCAGACGGGCGGAGATCAAATGGAGATTTTGGAATCGTTATGTCACGTACCTCGAACGCGATTTCGGGATGCCGCCGGATGTGGTCAACAACCTCCACGATCTGACCGACAAGATTCTCGAGCGACTTGAAGAACCGCAGCGCGACGGCCCGTGGGATCGGCGCGGGATGGTTGTCGGCTCTGTCCAGTCCGGCAAGACCGCGAACTACATCGGGCTTATCAACAAGGCGATCGATGCAGGCTACAAACTGGTGATCATTCTCGCCGGCATCCACAGCAACCTGCGTTCGCAAACCCAGCTTCGACTGGATGAAGGCGTGCTCGGCTTCGATACCCAGAAAAACCGCACGCTCAGCGGAGACAGCCGATGGATGGGAGTGGGGAAACTTCCCGGAGATCGGCTCGTTGTTCACTCACTTACGAGCAGCGCGGAGAAAGGCGATTTCAGCAAGCCGGTCGCGGAATCGATGAGCGTCATGCTCGGCGGCGATCCGGTGGTGCTGGTCGTGAAGAAGAACTCGAGGCTGCTTGGAAACCTCATCAAGTGGGTGCTGGCGGTCGCGGGCCATGAAGACTCCGGGCTCAAGACGATCCCGAGCATTCCGCTCCTGCTGATCGACGACGAAGCGGACAACGCCTCCATCAACGTGAAGGAGCGGCGCGACGCGGATCCGGACAGCGATAGTGTTTCCGCCATCAACGGCAAGATTCGCGAAATCCTCAGTGCTTTCGAGAAGTCGGCGTATGTCGGCTACACGGCCACGCCGTTTGCGAACATCTTCATCAACCCCGCCGCGCAGACGGAGAAACACGGCGAGGACATTTTTCCGCGCAGCTTCATCATCAACGTCAAAGCGCCGACGAACTACGTCGGGCCGGCCAAGGTCTTCGGTCTGGATGGCGACGTGGATGCTGGCATCGAGGCGCACGAGGCGCTTCCCATCGTCCGTGACCTGCACGGCAAATCTTACGCAGCGGATTACATGGCCGTGGAGGCATTTCCCCAGCCGCACAAGATCACGCATGTGCCGGTCGCGCTGCCTCATTCGCTCAAGGAAGCACTGCGCTGCTTCATCCTGACGTGCGCCGCGCGCAGGGCGCGGGGACAGGAACGAAAACACAACTCGATGCTCGTCCACGTGACGCGCTTCCAAGCGGTGCAGGAGCACGCCGCGCGATTGCTGCGCGATGAGCTGGTCGGTTTGCAAAAACGGATCGAGATGCACGATGGCGCGCGTCGGCCCACGGTGCGCGAGGAACTGCGCGAGCTTTGGGAACGTGAGTTTGTCCCCGTCTCGCAGGCGATGGCGGGCGAAGCGGGAGCGCCGCTGACTTGGGAGGACGTGGATGCGGAGCTGCATGCGGCGGCGGCGAAGATCACCGTGCTGACGGTCAACAGCACCGCGGGGACACCGCTGGATTACAAAGAACACGAGGCTGAGGGGCGCAGCGTCATCGCGGTGGGCGGCGACAAGCTCTCGCGCGGGCTCACGCTGGAGGGGCTTTCGGTGAGCTACTTCCTGCGGACCTCGAAAATGTATGACACGCTGATGCAGATGGGGCGCTGGTTTGGCTACCGGCCAGGCTACCTCGATCTGTGCCGGCTTTTCACCACGAGCACGCTCATCGGCTGGTATCGGCACATCGCGCTGGCGGAGGCGGAACTGCGCCGGGAGTTCGACTACATGGTCGGCGCGAAGCTCACGCCGCTCGATTACGGGCTGCGCGTGCGGACGCATCCGGAGGGGATGATCGTGACGGCGCTCAACAAGATGTGCCACAGCCAGAAGCTGGAGCTTTCCTGGGCGGGCGTGCTGGTGCAGACGACGCAATTGCCAAAGGACGGACGGATCGCGGCGAACCTTGCGGCGACCACGGCGCTGCTCGCGGGCTTGGGCACGCCGGACGCCGGTGCCGAGCGCGAGACGCGCGTGTGGCGCGAGGTGCCGGCGGCGGCGGTTGCGAAGTTCATCGAGTCGCTGAAATTCCCGCCGGAATCCGCGCGGGCGAGCGGGCCGCAACTGGCGGCCTTTATCCGCCAGCAGGCGGGCAAGCAGCCGGCGGAGCTGACGCGGTGGACCGTGGCGCTCGTGTCGAACACGCAGGCGGCGCAGCGGCGCACCGTTGCCGGGCAGGAGGGCATCGGGCTCATCGAGCGGACACCGGAGAGCCAAACCGGGGCGGCGTGGACGCTGATTAAGTCGAACATCCTGAACCCGGCGGACGAGGCGCGCGACTTCATCGAAGATCGGAAATTTGACTTGGAATGGTTCGTGGCGGTGGCGGACAAACCGGATCTCTCCCGCGATCTCGGCTGGCTGCGAGAACAAGTCGGGCGCGATGCCGACGATGTCGCGCTGGAGCTGACCTTGCGCTGGCAGCAGACTGAGCCGCCGAGAATCAAGAAGCCGCTACGCGGTGAAACGAAGCGGGCGAATGGCCGGGTGCTGCGCGCGCTGCGCCGGCGGACGCACGGGCTGCTGCTCATCTACCCCGTGCTGCCTCCAGACAAAGTTCCGGCGAAGGAGAAAGAAGGGCGCGCTGCGGAGCCGACGGGACTCGACCCGACTGGCGATCCGATCATCGGCGTGGCGCTTTCCTTTCCCACGAGCGACACGGTGCTCGGTATCGAATACCGGGTGAACAAGGTGTGGGACGCTGAGCTGCGCGAGGATGCCGAGTATGAGGATTGAGGAACTCTGGCTAGAGGTCGAAGCAGAAGCCGCGGCTGACGATGGCAGTGCATGGCTGCTGCGGCGCGCAACGGCGACGCCGGGCCATCCGCTGCTCGTGGCGCTGGAGCCCTCCACGCGCATCCGCACGCTGCTGCTGCCGGCGGCGAAGTCCGAAGTGCCGCCGCGCCGCGACTGGCCGGAGTGCCGCGGGCTGGAACTGCAAATGGTCTCGATCGCGGGAGCCACGCATCTCGCCGTGCGTTTGCGCGATGCGGCGAGCGCGGATGTCTTCACGGCGCTCGCCGAGGACGTGGTCCCGCGCGTGGCCGCGGCGACGCGCACGGTCGATGCCGTGGCGGCACTTCTCGGGCGGCTGAGGCGATGGCAGCAATTTCTTGCCGCCGCGCAGGTGGGGCTCACCCGCGAGCAGGAGCGCGGCTTGTGGGGCGAGCTGCATGTGCTGAAAGCGCATCTCATCCCGGCGCTCGGCGCGGCTGAGGCGGTGGCGGCGTGGAAGGCGGGATCGGCCGCGCATCAAGATTTCCAGCGTCCCACCGGCGCGATCGAGGTGAAGACGACTGCGGCGAAACAGCCGCAGAGTGTGCGGATCACGAGCGAGCGCCAGCTCGACGACACGGGCGTCGGCGCGCTGTTCCTGCACGTCGTGGCGATCGATGAGCGGGAGGTCGCGCCGACCGGCACCGCGCCGGGAACGAGCCTGCCTGCGATGGTCGGCGATCTCCGGCTCACGCTGGCGGCGGACGCGGCGGCACTCGCCGTTTTCGAAGATCGGCTGATGGAATGCGGATACTTTGATTTGCACGCGCCGCGCTACGATGGACGGCGGCGCACGGTGCGCAGCGAACAAACTTTTCGCGTGGCGGAGGGCTTTCCGCGACTCACCGAAAGTATGCTGCCCGCAGGCGTGGGCGAGGCGTCCTACGCGCTCAGTCTCGCGGCGTGCGCGCCCTTTTCCACTGAAGCTGCGCGGATGCTCGCGGCGCTGCAAAATTTCCCAACCTCATAACTCCCTATGTCCAACCGACTCGAACAATTCCACCACGATCTCCACCAGGAAGTGCTGAACAAAACCGGCGACGACGCCAGCCCGCTATTCCGCGAAGAGGCGTTCACTGAATACGTGTTGGAGCTGCTTTCGGAGCACAACGAATCGGACGGGTGGGAGGTCATAGAGGGACAGCGCTGGGAGAGGCGCGGGAACATGCCCGCGGCGAAGCTGAACGCGTGGGCGCTTTCGGGGGATGGGGCGACTCTGGATCTGTTCGTGGCGCTTTATCAGGATGGCGCGGAGGTCGCGGAGGTGGGGAAGCCGGAGACAAAAAAGCAGTTCGCGTTGCTGCGGGGCTTTCTGCGGCGGGCGCTCGGGGGGGCGCATGTGGAGATGGAGGAGTCGAGCAATGCGTTCCGCGCGGCGCAGCAGATTCACGAGGCGCGGGAGTCGCTGGCGACGGTGCGGCTTTTCCTGCTCACCGATGGCGAGGTGCGGTCGCTGGAGATCGAGGAGGAGCCGTTCAAGGGGGTGGAAATCCGCTACGTGGTCTGGGATCTGGAGAAGCTGAGCCGCTTGCGCGTGGGCGAGCGGGAGCCGATCGAGCTGGATTTTACCAATGACTACGATGGTGCGATCCCGTGCCTGCAGACGGCGGCGGCGACGGGTGAATACCGGACGTTTCTCGCGTATCTGCCGGCGCCGCTGCTGGCGCGCATTTACGGGGAGCACGGGCAGCGGCTGCTGGAGCGGAATGTACGCGCGTTTTTGCAGGCGAAGGGGAAGGTGAATCGCGGCCTGCAAAAGACCCTGAAGGAGGAACCGCACCGCTTCCTGGCCTATAATAATGGGCTCTGCTGCACGGCGGCGGAGGTGCGGGTGCTGGCGGGGAAGGACGGGCATGCGCGGCTGGAGTGGGTGCGCGATTTCCAGATCGTGAACGGCGGGCAGACGACGGCGTCCATTTTCCACGCGATGAAAAAGGAGAAGGTGGATGTGCGGCAGGTGGTGGTGCAGATGAAGCTGACGGTGCTGAAAGATCCGGCGCAGGTGGCGGAGATCGTGCCGCTGATCTCGCGCTACGCGAACAGCCAGAACACGGTGAAGAACACGGACATCGCGGCGAATGGGCCGTTTCATCAGGCGCTGGAAAAGCAGTCACGGATGATTTTCACGCCGCCGGCGAGCGGGCTGGATCGGGGGTCGCACTGGTATTATGAACGGGCGCGCGGGTCGTATCTGGATGACAAGGCGCGGCAGGGGACGAAGCCGAAGCAGCGGGTCTGGGGGGAGCAGAATCCGACGACGCAGAAATTCACGAAGGCGGATGTGGCGAAGTTCGAGCACGCGTGGCTGGGGCGGCCGGATTTGGTGTGTCTCGGGGCGGAGAAGAATTTCGTGAAGTTCGCGGAGCGGATGGAGGACGACGGGGAGCCGTTCGTGGACCCGACGTATTTTCAGCATCTGGTGGCGAAGGCGATTTTCGTGCGGACGGCGGAGAAGGTTTTCTCGTCGCTGGGGTTGGAGGGCTACCGGGCAAACAGCGTGGCGTATGCGGTGGCGTGGTTGGCGGAACGCTCGGGACGGCGGGTGAATCTGGAGCGCATATGGAGCGAGCAGCATCTGCCGCCGGGGCTGGTGAAGGCGTTGGAAATCGTCTGCGCCGCGACGCACGAACACATCACGGACGGGGACGGAAATCCGGGGGAGGTCTCGAAGCGCGAGGCGTGCTGGGCGAAGTTCCGCGACACCGACCTCGAAGTGCCGGAGACGTGGGAACGGGAATGGGCTGAGCGGTCTTTCATCGCCCCGACGAGCGACGAGGAAGTGCTCGCTGCCGAATGGGAAAAGGTGCGCGGAGGCTTCCTCTCCGACGCCCGGACAATGGAAGGAATGGAGACTTACACCAATCGCACTTGGGCTCCGAAATTCCGTCATGACGCGGTGTCATGCTTCGCGTCGATGGATTGGGCCGCTTTGCGAATGAAGCCGGGCCTCGGGCTGAAGAAGCTCCGCGGACTCGTTGAGATGTTTGCAGTCGCGGCGCGGGATGTGGCGTGATGATGGCACGATGACGGATCTTGCGATTTGCCAAGGAATGACCCCGTTCTGTCGCAATGCCCGACATTTTCCCGGAGACGAAGCGGGCGGATGGGAAGATGGATTTGAAATTTTGGATTTTGAATGTTGGATGCGGTGCGAAACGGGTGCTGGAGTTCGGGCGCGGCGCGGGTATGGTGCGGGGCATGAACCTGACGCTGCCAGACGTTCCGATCACCCGGCAAATGGGGGATGCGCAGTTGCGGCTGGAACTGGCGTGCGGACTTTTTGTGCAGGGCAAGGTGACGAAAGTCAGCGGCGCAGAACTGGCGGGGGTGGACTTTTTCTCCTTTCAGCAGGCATTGGGTGAACGCCGCATGAGCACCTGCACGGTGGAGGATCTGCATGACGACGTGAAGGCGCTGGACCAACTTTTCCCCAAGGGGGCTGGCGAGCCGGACAAAGGCTGACGTGCTGGTCGTCTCCGACACTTCCGTCCTGCTGAATCTTTGCCGGGTTTCCGCGGAGGGGCTGCTGCTGGAGCTGTTCGCAGAGGTGTGGATCCCGCCGGCCGTGGCGTCTGAGTTTTTGCGTCTCGCGGGCGGGCGGGTGCGTTTCCGGGGAATGGCGGTGCCGGAATGGGTGAGGATTTCGCCGGCGGTGCAGGTGCCGCCCGAAGTCCGGGCCTGTCCCGATCTCGACGCAGGCGAAAGCGAGGCGCTCTCGCTCGCGCTGGAACTGCATGCGAATGCGCTGCTCGTGGATGAAGAGGCGGGTCGCCGCGCGGCGAGAGTGCTCAATGTGACGTGCATCGGGATCGCTGGCATTCTCCTGCGCGCAAAGCAACGCGGACTGATTCCGGCAGTCCGTCCGCTATTGGAGCGGTTGCGGGAGGAGGCCGGGTTTTGGCTGAGTCCCGAATTTGAAAACGAAGTGCAGCGGCTTGCCGGGGAGTGAGCCTTTCCGCGTGATGGCCGACATTTTCACCAAGGCAAAGCGCAGCGAAGTCATGTCGCGCATCCGCTCGCACGGGAACCGCGGCACGGAATTGCGCCTCATTGCGCTGATGCGGGAGCACAGCATCACCGGCTGGAGGCGGCACGCGCCGCTTTTCGGAAAACCGGATTTCGTTTTTCGCGGCGCGAAGCTCGCGGTGTTTGTGGACGGCTGCTTCTGGCACGCCTGCCCGCGCCACGCGACGATGCCGCGCAACAACCGCGCATTTTGGGAGGCAAAGCTCACGCGCAACGCAGCCCGCGATCGCGAGGTGACGCGCACCCTGCGCAAGGTGGGCTGGCGCGTGCTGCGCGTGTGGGAGTGCGCGCTGAGCACGAAGCGCGCAGGGACGACGGTCCGGCGGATTGTGCGGGCGCTTGCTCCAGCGTGTCGTTGATGGAAGGCGCTCGCACGACGCTTCGAGAAAAACCGTGCAGGTCAGCGAGGACGCTGCAGCGGCTACTTCCCGAGCTTCGCGACGATCTCGTCGGTGAGCTTCTGCACGAGCGCCTCGACTTCCGCGTCGCTCGATGGAGCGGCATTCGTCATCGGATTGAACGGCGTGACCGGCGACGAGCAGCCGTGCGCGCCGCACATCGCGGTCCACGGATCCACTTCGCACAGGCCCGCGGGCTTCAGGTCGTAGCGGTCGTCGGGCAGGCCGAGGCTCTTCTTGATGTTGAGCAGCTCGGGCAGCTTGTCGCACGGGATGGACGCGCTGCCGGGAATGGCCTGCGCGAGGATCACCGTGCGGCAATACGCGTCGGTGATTTCCATTTTGAAATACGCATCCTCGACCGATTTGCCCCAGCAGATCACGCCGTGGTTGCCCATGATGATGGACTGGTGCTTCGGTGCGAGCGGGAAAATCTCCGCCGCAATCTCCGGCGAACCCGGCGTCTTGTAAGGCGTGTAGGCGACCGTGCCGACGAACACTTCCAGCTCGGGGATGAGGCGCGGCGGCGGCTGCATGCCCTTGATGGCGAAGGCGCCCGCGTGGACCGGATGCGCGTGACACACGCTCACGGCCTCGGGCGTCGAGTGGAAAATCGCCATGTGCGTCGTGATTTCGCTCGATCGCTTCCAGGTCCCGCCGAGTTGTTTCCCCTTGCCGTCCACCATGCACATCATGTCGGGCGTCATGAAGCCCTTGCTCACGCCCGTCGGCGTGCAAATGAAACGGTCGGGTCCGAGCCGCGCGGAGATGTTGCCGCCGTTGCCGTCGCAATATTCGCGCGCCCAGATGCGCCGCCCGATGTCGCAGATCTGCTCCTTGATCGTGGTCGCTTTCTTCGAGGCGAAAAGTGTGACATCCTCCTTGCTGTACGCGGGCGGCGTCGGCACCGGAACATAGCTTCCGGTTACCGGTGCCGGCTTCGTATCACCCCACGGAGAGGCGGCCCCGCCGTCGTACACGACCTTCACTCCGGCCTCGGTGAAAATGTCCTTCGCGCCCGGCGTGAGGCGCGTCTCGCCGTTCTGCCTGAATTCCTTCGCGGCAGTCTTCACAAACTCCGCGGCTTCTTTCTGAGTGATCAGTTTCATAGATTATTCCTTGTAAAAAATTTCGTCCACGAGCGCCGCGCAGTACGCGTCCACGGGGGTTGGTTTCGGAAATGGACACGCCGCCTCGCGGCCTTCGCTGATGGCAATC
>JBBQJR010000037.1:0-13684 GCA_038326125.1 Chthoniobacterales bacterium | reverse complement strand
TACGTCCGTGCGCAGCCCCGCCCCACGGTGCCACACCTCCTCGCCCAGACCATTTCCACGAGCGAAAAACTCCGCGAGGAAATCAAGCGGCAGGCACCTTGATGGAGGGCGCGCGATGAGCCGCGGACGGCTGAATTTCCGCGTCGAGGCGCAGGCCACCGGCTCGCACGCACGCGCCGCGACCTTTCACACCGCGCACAATGAAGTGCGCACGCCCCTCTTCATGCCCGTCGGCACGCAGGCGACGGTGAAGGGGCAGCTCACGCAATCGCTCGAGGACGCCGGCTCGCAAATCCTCCTCGCGAACACCTACCATCTGCTGCTGCGGCCCGGGCCGGAAGTTTTCCGGCGCACCGGCGGCATCCACGGATTCATGAGCTGGAAACATTCCGTGCTCACGGATTCCGGCGGGTTCCAGATTTTCTCGATGGCGCTGGAGCGCACGATGACGGAGGAGGGCGCGAGCTTCCAAAGCTACCTCGACGGCCGGCGCATCCTGCTCAGCCCCGAGGTGAGCATCGAGACGCAGCGCGCCATCGGCAGCGACATCATGATGGCGCTAGATCAGTGCATCCCCTCGACGGCGGATGAAAGTGCCGCGCGCGCCGCGCTCGAGATCACGCAGCGCTGGGCGGCGCGGAGTCTCGCGGCGCGCGGCGATTCTCCGCAGGCGCTTTTCGCCATCGTGCAGGGCGCGCTTTTTCCCGAGCTGCGGCGCGAAAGTGCCGCGGGTCTCGTCGAGATGCCGTTCGATGGATTTGCCATCGGCGGGCTCGCCGTCGGCGAGGGCCGCACGGAACGGCAGGACACTTGCGAACTCACCGCACAACTCCTCCCGCACGATCGCCCGCGCTACCTCATGGGCGTCGGCACGCCGCTCGATATCCTCGAGGCCGTGCATCGCGGCGTGGACATGTTTGACTGCATCATCCCCACGCAAGTCGCGCAGCGCGGCGCAGCTTTCACCTCGCGCGGCTTCCTGCAGTTGCGCCGCAGCGTGTACAAATTTTCCGACGCGGCGCTCGATCCGCTCTGCACCTGCCCGACCTGCGCGCGCTACTCGCGGGCGTATTTGCACCACCTCACGAAGTGCGGTGAGCACCTCGGCTGGCAGCTCCTCGGGCAGCACAACCTTTGGTTTTACCACCAGCTCATGCGCGAAATCCGGCAGAGCATTTTCGAGGACCGTTTCCTTGAGCTGTACCGGGAAAAGCGAGCCTTCCTCCACGAGACCTGTGCGGATTATCCGATCCATGTGCAAAAGCCGCGGCGCAAAAAAATGGAGTTTCACCTCGGCAACTACGAGGTGCATCGCGCGCCCGAGGGCTTCTGCAGCATCCGGCAAATTTCCTCCGGCGAGATCATGCATTCGCGCACGCCGCCGATGCAGGAGGCGCACCGGCTCTACCTCGAGCAGCCCGATCTCGCCGCACGCCTCCATCTTTCTCCGGGGGAAAATCCCGACGCCGCCCCGCTGGTGATCTGGGATGTCGGACTCGGCGCGGCGGCGAACGCAATGTCCGCGATCCTCTGCTACGAAGATCAGGCGGCAGCCGCGCCGTTGCGCCCGATGCACATCGTGAGCTTTGAAAACGATCTCGATCCGCTGCGCCTCGCCTTCCTGCACAACCGCGAATTCACCTACCTCCGCCACAGCGCCATCGGCGGCATCCTCGGCGCGGGCCGCTGGCAGTCGCCGCAACATGCCGGCCTGAGCTGGACGCTCCTGCGCGGCGATTTCCTCGCGCAACTTGCCGCCGCGCCCGCGCCGCCCGATCTGATTTTCTTCGACCTGTTCTCCAGCAAAACCGACGCGGACCAATGGACGCTCGCCGCGTTTCGGAAAATCTTCGCCGCGTGCGCGGGCCACGCGACTGGGCTTTTCACCTACACCTGCTCGACGCCCATCCGCGCCGCGCTGCTGGCCGCCGGCTTTTTCGTCGCGCGCGGCAGCGCGACGGTGGACAAGACCGACACCACGATCGCCCTCACGCCCGCGGCGGCGCGCACTTCGCGGCACGAACTGCTCGGCGCGGATTGGCTCGGAAAATGGACGCGCTCCAGCGCAAAATTTCCGGCGGACATCGCTCCGGAAGATCAGCCGTCCTTCGAGCAGATGATTCGCGCACACCCACAGTTCGCGAAGCCTGAACCCGCCGTTCCGTCCGCCTGAAACCGCGGCGCACCGCTGGTCGGGACGCTCGTTGACACGCGGCGGCTCAGTATTTCCGACCCGGAGCGAAGGGACGCTGGACCGCGCGCCAAGGTGCCACTTTCAGCAATTGATTTGCCGAGGGCATTGAAAATCCATCTAGCGGAAGATCCATTTGAGGGCCGGGGTGCGGGGCCCGAGCAGGCCGACCGCCGGCACGGCGCTCGTGCAGGTGCTCACGAATGCCCCGACCGTGACCACGCAGCCGCTCACGCAATACGTCCCGCCCGGCAGCGGCGCGATTTTTTCCATCGTCGCAAATGGCGGCACGCCGCTCGCCTACCAGTGGCAGCGTGAAATCGCGGGCGTCTCCACGACGTTCGCCGGGGCCGCGGGCGTTTCCGGGAGCACGAATGCCACCGGCAGCGCCGCGCATTTTTACTACCCGTCGAATGTCGCGGTGGATTCCGCCGGCAACATCTACGTCGCCGACGCTTCGAATCAGCTCATCCGCAAAATCACGCCGTCTGGAGTCGTCTCCACGCTCGCGGGTCGCGCGGGTCGCACCGGCACCACGAATGCCACCGGCGGCAACGCGCGCTTCAACAGCCCGCTCGGCGTCGCGGTGGATGGCGCGGGCAATGTCTTCGTCGCCGACGCGAACAACCACACCGTGCGCCGCGTGACGCCCAACGGCGTCGTCACCACGCTCGCCGGTTCCGCCGGCGTGAACGGCACCGCCGACGGCATCGGCACCGCCGCGCTTTTCGATTCTCCCTCGAACGCGCCGCCAGCGCGCAGACCTTCGTCCTCTCGGTGAGGAATACTTTTGCCAACTGGCAGAGCGCCACTTGCGGCAGCGGTGTCGCGAACCCCAGCGTCGCCGGCGCGAACGCCGACCCGAACCACAACGGCATCCCGAATCTGATCGAATACGCGCTTGGCACCGACCCGCTCGGCGCTTCCTCCACCGCGCGTCTCCCCGTCGCCGGCCAGGCGCTCAATCCCGCCGATGGAAAATTGCACCTCACGCTCACCATGCAGCTCGACCCGGCGGCGACCGACCTCGCGGTGACCGCCGAAGTGTCCGGCGATTTGCAAAATTGGTTCAGCGGCACCGGCAATGTGGAAGTGGTCAGCGACACCGCGTCCTCCGGCGTGCGCACGCTCACCGTGCGCGACACCGCTCCCGTCGGCAGCGATCCGCGATTCATCCGGCTGCGCGTCACGGAGCCGTGAAAGCTGGCTCACGACGCGGCGGGCCATTGCCAACTCGCGGGCAGGTGGCTATGCCCGAATTTCGTCGCCAGGATTTTCCTTCATCAACCCCCCCGCATGAACGCTTTGACCACGGCCGTCGCGGCCACCGCCTGCGCCACTTTTGGCGAGAGCAGGGATTGACACGGCTATTCCGGCACACGCATGAGCCCACGCATTCTTTCCTGCGGCGAAGTGCTGTGGGATCTTTTTCCCGCCGGTCCGCGCTTTGGCGGAGCGCCCGCAAATTTCGCCTGCCACGCCGCGCTGCTCGGCGGCGACGTGACGATGCTGAGCGCGGTGGGCGACGACGCGCGCGGGCGCGGGGCGGTGGCGATTTTGCGCGGGCTCGGCGTCGGTACTTCGCTGATCCAAAAAGTCGCCGCTGCGCCGACCGGCACGGTCGGCGTGAGCGTGGATGCCGTGGGCAAGCCGGCTTTTAAAATTCACGCCGGCTCCGCGTGGGACCGGATCGCGTGGACGCCGGAGGTCGAAGCGAGCGTCGCGAACGCGGAAGCGATTTATTTTGGGACGCTCGGGCAGCGCGGAGAAATGTCCCGCGCGACGATCCGGCGGGCGCTCGCGGCGGCGGGGGAGCGCGGCATTCTCCGCGTGCTCGACGTGAATTTGCGCGCGCCATTTTACGACGCCGCGATGATCCGCGAATCCGTCGCACTCGCGACTGTCCTGAAACTGAGCGACGAGGAACTGCCCGAAGTCGCCGCGGCCTGCGGCGTCGCACCCGGCGGAGAACCCGAACGCACGCTGCAAACTTTGCGCGAGCATTTCCGCCTCGATCTCATCGCGATGACGCGCGGCGCGGCGGGCGCGATGCTCGTGTCCGGGTGGGAAACGATCGTGCAGCCGGGTGTTCCGACCGTCGTGCGCGACACGGTGGGCGCGGGCGATGCGTTCACCGCCGCACTGGTCATCGGGCTGCTGCGCGGCGATGCGCCCGGCCTCATCGCGCGCACGGCCTGCGAGGTGGCCGCCGCCGTCTGCGCGATGGATGGCGCGGTGCCGGATCTGAATTTCCCTCTCGCAAAACCATGAGCGAACCGACTCGCATTCCCGGCTGGCTCCCCCGACCGTTTCGCATGATGAAAAAAATTCTCGCTTTGATTTTCCTGCATGGCCTCGCCCTCGTCGCGCAAAATGCGAGGGAGGTTCGCGACGAGCGCACGATCGCCGGGTGGACGGTGCGCGTGAGTCCGAAACTGACCGAGGCCGATGCGCCGCTGCTCGGGCGAGCGCTGCAAATGCTCCGCGCGCAGCTCGACGAAATCGTGCGCGCGGTTCCGGCGCGTGCTGTCGAGGATTTGCAAAAAGTACCGCTCTATTTTTCGCCGGAATATCGGGGGACGCCGCCGCGCGCGGAGTTTCATCCGAACGCGGGCTGGCTGCGCGAGCACGGGCGCGATCCGGCGATGGCGAAGGGCGTGGAATTTACGAACGTGCGCATCTTTGAAGCGGAGACGCGACGGATGCCATGCTTCACGCTGCACGAGCTGGCGCACGCGTATCACGATCGCGTGCTGCCGCTCGGCTTCGGCAATCCCGAGATCAAGGCCGCTTACGAAAAGGCGAAGGCCGGGGGGAAATACGAGCGCGTCGAGCGCTGGCACGGCGACGGCCGACCGAACACGTTTGAGCGGGCGTACGCGATGACGAACCCGATGGAATACTTTGCCGAAACCACGGAGGCGTTTTTCGGACGCAACGATTTTTTTCCGTTCACCCGCGAGGAATTGCAGCGGCACGATCCGGAGATGTGCGCGCTGCTGGAAAAACTCTGGGGCACGCCGCTTCGATGAAAATGACGCGCCGCTTCGTCCTGCTAGCGGACGAGAAAAAGCGTGAGCGCGGCGCTGGTAGTGAGTTTTTTCATGCTGAGACTTTTTTTAAACGGAGCGGCGCGCGGATAAAAATGAAGAACCGCGACTAACCCGCTAACGCCAGAGTTTGCGATCGAGGGTGCGGTATTGGATCGCTTCGGCAATGTGATCGGGCGCGATGTTTTCCACGCCGGAAAGATCGGCGATGGTGCGCGCGACTTTTAAAATGCGATCGTGGGCGCGGGCGGAGAGGTTGAGGTTGTCCATCGCCATGCGCAGGAGGTTTTCGGCGTCGGCATCGAGCGCGCAGAATTTGCGGACCTGCTGCGAGCCCATGCGGGAACTGATCCGCACTTTGCTCCCCTCGCCGAAGCGCGCGCGCTGCACGTCGCGCGCGCGGATGATGCGCTCGCGGATCGCCGCGCTGGATTCCGCGCGCTCGGTGCTGCGCAATTCGTCGAACGCGACGGCGGGCGCCTCGACGTGGAGGTCTATGCGGTCGAGCAGCGGACCGGAGATGCGCTCGCGATATTTTTCCACCTGCTGCGGCGTGCAGCGGCATTGCCTTTTCGGATCGCCGTGGAAGCCGCACGGGCACGGGTTCATCGCGGCGACGAGCATGAATTCGGCGGGAAAAGTCATCGTGCCCGCGGCGCGCGAGACGGTGACGCGGCCATCTTCCATCGGCTGGCGCAGGACTTCGAGCGTGCTGCGTTTGAATTCCGGCAGCTCGTCGAGAAAGAGGACGCCGTGATGCGCGATGCTGATTTCGCCGGGCGAGGGGTTCATGCCGCCGCCGAGCAGGCCGGCGTCCGAGACGGTGTGGTGCGGCGCGCGGAACGGGCGCGTGGCGACAAAGGACTTGTCGAGCAGCAGGCCGCAGATGCTGTGGATTTTTGTGGTTTCGATTGCTTCCTCCATCGTGAGTGGCGGCAGAATCGTCGGCACGCGTTTGCTGAGCATGCTTTTGCCGGAGCCGGGCGGGCCGATGAGCAACAGTCCGTGTCCGCCGGCGGCAGCGATCTCGATGGCGCGCTTCACATGCTGCTGGCCACGCACATCGGCGAAGTCTGCATCGTATTCGCGATGGCTGGCGAAGAACGCGGCGAGATCCTCGCGCACGGGCGTGAGCGGATTTTCGCCGGTGAGGAAGGTGAAGGCTTCGCGGAGATTGCTCACGCCGAAGACATCAATGCCCGCGACCATCGCGGCTTCGCGGGCGTTTTGCGCGGGGACGACGAGCTTTTTTCTCCCGACGCGGCGAGCCTCGAGCGCCACGGAGAGCACGCCGCGCACGGCCCGCACGGCGCCGTCGAGCGCGAGTTCGCCGACGAAACAAAAGTCCGCGGCGTGATCGAGTTTCACGTCCTGCGCGCAGGCGATCATGGCGAGCGCGATGGGCAGGTCAAAACTCGGGCCTTCCTTTTTCACGTCGGCGGGCGCGAGGTTCACGGTGACATGGCCCGCGGGCCAGCGGAAGCCGCTGTTCGAGATGGCGGTCTTCACGCGGTCGCGCGCCTCGCGCACAGCGGCATCGGGCAGGCCGACGATGACGATGGCATCCTTCTGCCCGCCGTTGTCGCTGACTTCCACATCCAGATCGTAAGCCTCGACTCCGAAGACCGCGGCGGAAAAAACTTTCGCTAGCATCGGCGGCAAAATGGCAGAGCGCGCCTCGTACGGGAAGCGCGAAGGAGCCGGATTTTATCAGGGTGTCCTACTCCCCATTCCTGCCTTTGATCCCGAAGCATTTCCGGGCACGCAAAAATTTCAAGAAATGGTCGTCTCCCGACAGCAGACCGCCGCCGCTTTTGATAACTTTTTTTTAGTTGGTGTTCAGGGGTTGGGAATTGGCGCAGCTATTCCGAGCAGACGTGAAGAGGTTAAACGCTGTTCAGGAGCCGATAGTAATGTGATCGAACACGGCCTTGTGGACGACGGGGGTGGCCGAAGGGATGGAGTAATGGACGAAACCGATTTCAAACTCCTCCGGCATCTTTGGGAGATTGACGGTCTTGATGAGCTTCCAGTCCGCGCCGTCCCTGGAAGCATAGGTAGTGAGGTCCGCGCCGCGGCGCACTAGCTTAAACCACTTAAGGTCGGAACCAATATTAGCAGAGGGCTGGTTGCCCGCGCCGTTGATCATCGTGCTGTCGCAGTGGCGTGTGGCGGCGCTTGCCGAACCCATGAGTGCGGTGAACGGAATCTCTTGGCCTCCGAGGGGCTCGCCGGGACGTGGGTTCAGATTGGCCCGGAGAATGATGCCGGAGAACCAGTTCGCCGCATCCTGGGGCCGGGTGCCGTCGGGATTCGGCTTGTCCGGGGTGATGTCGGCGAGGTGCGCGATGAGGGTGACGTTGCCTTTGTGCGGGCGGGTATAGAAGCCTGTGGATTCGCCGACGAGGGTGAGCTTGTCTTTGGTGTGCTCGGCTCCCATGGGGTAAAGGTGGTGCTCCAAGGAGGAGATACGGTAGCCAGCGGCGGCGCTGGCGGCAGCCTTTTCGCTCACGGTGACGGGAGTGCTGTCCACGGTGTGATTGCCATCATAGATCAAGCGGGCTCGCACGGTTTTGCGTGGGCCGCCCCAGATCGTCGCGGCAACGGGTTCATTAGGATTGGAGGAGCTAGTGAGAAAGTAATCCATGGTCTTCGAGCCCTGCATGGCGAAGTAGTCGAAGTCAGAATCTTCCCCATAGTATTCCACGCGGTCCACCTTGTGGCTGCCGGCTTCCACCTTACTAGCTAGGGTTAGGTTCACTCCGGTCGAATCGAGCCGGGTGATGGCGATGCGCGGCTCAAGGGATTCCGTGCGGCGGCGGAAGGCGGTGCCGGGGATGGCGGCATCGGGGCTGCCGGGACGGGACCAGGAAAGCTGGAGGAAGTCGTCTGGTTGCTGGAGTTGCCGCGGACCTTGCGCGTAGAGCAGGCGAAAGGAGTGCAGTCCCGCGAGCAATGGCACCGCCTCGGTGTAACGCGCGATGGAGTGATAGCCATCGGCATCGATGAGCGGTTTGTCGTCGATGAGGAGTTTGCCGGCGCTGGCTCCGGTGAGGGAGAGCGTGTAGAGGGCGCTCTCAGGCGCGAGCAGGAAGCCGGTGAACTCAAAGGCATAGCCCTCGCGGCGGAGGCGTGGGGTGATGTCCGGGGTGGCGACGGCGCCCTGGCGCACCGGCGTGAGCTTGGTGAAGTCGGGCAGCGCCATCCAGTCGTCCCCCTTTGTCGCCTCGAAATACCGATAGGTGAGGCCGGGCATTCCGGCCGCGGCCGATGCTGCGATGGGTGCGACCGGCGTGCTGGCGGGGATAGGGACGATGATCGGTTTCGAGACGTTGCCAAAAATATCCGTGATCGTGATCCGTGCCTTCAGCGGACGGGGGGCTGCGGCAGTCAGTTCGAGCACGCACAGCCGTGCCTCGGGGTCGTTGCGTTTCTCGGAAGAGATGATGCGTGCGCCATCGAGCAGCGCGACGTCATAGCCGAGTTGCGGCGAGTTTTTTGCGCCGACTTTCCAGCGGACCACCGCGCGACGGCCTCCGATTTCCGACGTGACGGAATCAATCACCACCGGATCGAAGAAATCGGGCAGAGCAGGTTGCGTGAGCGTGACCTTGTCATTGCGAACGGGAATTTTGCTGGGTTTGTTCGTGGCAGGGTCGATTTCGTTGGAGGTCGTTTCCATGAGCACGGCGCGTTTGTCCTCGGAAAGCACGAGACGAACGGAGTTATCACCAGCGTTTCTAGCGGAGAACTCGGCCTCGGAAGTCCAGTTGCCGTTACGTAGGGCGTAACTATTGCGAAACTCGACCGCACATTTCTGGCTGGCGGCGTTCCCGGCAAAGCGCTCGTTGAACCCACCCATCGCATTGAACCCGGTAAGGTCGGCGGGAAACTTGAAGGTGGCCAGATGATGCCACTCCCCAGTCTCCAGTGACTTCATCCAGACGCCCGCGAACCCGAGACCCGTCGAGGCATCGCTGGGCGTCCACACGCGATGGACGAAGCGAAACCATTGGTTGCGCTTGAACTCGGCTTCGGGCCAGTCGCCTCTGAAGCCGCCCGAGGAGCCTTCCCAGGTCGAGCGCTTCCAACTCATGTGCAGCCCGGCATGCACGAAGTCAATCCCACTCGTCGGGGCTCCCTTTCCACTCATCTGCCACGAGGCAAACTGGAGCAGCGTCTTGTTGCCTTTTTCATCGGTGACGACCCCGCCGTAGTAAGGCGCATCCCAGCCTTCCTTGGATCGCGAGTGATGCGGGTAAGTCGCGATATAGATGCCGTTCGTCCAATAGGGATAACGGGCGTCAAAAATAATGCACTCCTGCGGCTCAGCCGTCTCCTTCGTGAGATCGTAGTAGCTGGCCTGGGCCGAAGGGAACCCGAAGGCGGTGGTGAGGGTTGCGGTGAGGAGGAGGATTCTCGTTGTTATCTGATGCATGGTTTTAGTCGGGCTCATTGGGATGTGGGAGGCAGGCGCACACAAGTACGGCTGCGCGATCCGATGCGAATAGAGTCTGCGCCGAGCCTCGCGTCATTACGATTCGCGTTGACAGGTGGGAGAATGTTTCTCCCATGCCATCCACCCCGTATGAAACCGCTTCGCCGTCTGTCCAGGCCGCCGCTCGCGCATTTCCGCTGGCATCACGAACAAATGATCCGCCGAATCGTCCGCTGGATCGGCAGCGCCGCGCGAGGCCGCCCCGACCGCAGGCAAACATTCCACGTTGCCGAATTCGACCTCGGCGGCACCATCTGCCCGATCCGAAAGTAACGCCATGGGAAACTGGCAGGGCGCATGCCGGGCGGGAAGCACGAAGGCGCGGCTGCGCGAATGGCGCGATCATTTTCCTCCGCCGGATGAGCAGGATTGCCGCCTGTCCACGGCCTTTCGCCAGTGGCCGCACTTTCTGCACGCGTCCTAACGCCGGGAGCGCGCGCGGGTTTGTGAATGCGGGAGCCTGCCTCCCGCTCCCCTGTGATGAACGACAAAATCAAACTCGTTGCCGCGTGCTCGCTCGGTTTCGGCGGATTCGCGCTCGGTTTTTTCGCGGGCGGCGGGCGCGGCGCGTCCAGGCCGGGCGATGCGGGGCGTGCGGATTTTCCGGACTCGGGGCGAACGAAGTCCGCGGAGGCGGCGGAGCACGGCGCGAGTGCGGGCGGGCGGGGGCAGTTTGCCACGATGCCGGGCGCGTCGGAAAAGGAGACGCGTTTTTTCAGCGCCTTCCGCGAGCCGGATGATTTGCAGCGCACCCACGATCTTGTGGAGGCGGCGGGCGCGCTTTCGCCGGAGGAAATCCCGGCGCTCCTCGCGCGCATCCGCACGCTGCCGCCGGATGCGCGCGAGTTGCTGATGCCGTACGCGATTTCACGCTGGGCGCAATTTGATCCGCGCGCGGCGGGCGATTACGTCGTCTCGCTCACGGACAAAAACGGGCGCGACCGCGGGCTGCGCTACGTGATGGCGGCCTTTGTGGAGAAAAATGCGGATGCCGCGAAGGAGTGGGCGCTCGCGCTGCCGCCGGGCATTCATCGCACGAATGCCGTGCAGAGCCTCGTGTCCGCGCTCGCGAAACGCGACCCGCAGAAGGCGCTGGCGATTTTGCAGGAGATGCCGGCGGAGTCGCGCGGCTACAGCTACCAGACGGTTTTCGCGGCGTGGGCGCAGAGCGATGCGGCGGGTGCGGCGGCGAAGGTGATGGAGCTGCCGAAGGGCGCGAATCGCGACGGCGCGATCCGATCGGTGGCGACAAGCTGGGCGCAAAATAACCCGGCGGATGCGTTCGCGTGGGCGCGCGGCATGACGGAAAAATCGCAGCAGTCGCAGGCCATGCAGGGCATCCTCACGCAGTGGGCGGCGCTCGATGCGCCGGGCGCGCGGATTGCGGCGCTCGCGCTGCCCGAGGGCGCACTGCGGAACAGCGCGGTGTCCACTTTGATCGGCCAGATCGCGGGGCGAAATCCCGATGAGGCGAAGACGCTGCTGGCGGAACTTCCCGAGGGCAGCGCGCGGAGCAACGGATCCTCGATGCTGGTGAATGCGCTCGCCTACACGGACCCGAAGGCGGCGGCGGAACTCGTGGCGGAGATGCCGGCCGACCGGCACAAAAACAGTGTGAGCAATGTGGCCGGCCAATTTGCGCGCAGCGACATGGCCGGCGCGCTGACCTGGGCCGAGTCGCTGCCGGCGGAGTCGCGCGGCACGGCATTTTCCGGCATCGCCTACACTTGGAGGCAGCAGGATCCGAAGGCGGCGTTCGATTATTTTGCCAAGCATGAGCTGATGACGGAGGGCGGCTACATGGTGAACCAGGCGCTGCGAAACTGGACGCAAAGCGACGCGAAGGAGGCGCTCGCGTGGGCGAACACGCTGCCTGATGGCAAGCTGAAAGATCGCGCGCTTTCGACGGTCATCGTCTCGATGGCTGACAGCGATCCGCGCGGGGCGGCGAAGATGCTCCCGACGCTGTCCGCGAGTGCGCGGGACGATGCGGCGGGCAATCTCGCGGCGCGCTGGGCGACGAATGATCCGAACGCGGCCGCGCAGTGGGCGGCGAGCCTGCCGGAGGGGGATTCGCGGAGCAAAGCCACGCGCAACATCGTCGCGACGTGGGCGGATCGCGACCTGGCGAAGACGGCGGCGTGGGTGGAAAAACTGCCCGCGGGAATTTCGCGCGACTCGGCCGTGGGCGAATTTGCGAGACAGGTGACGGACAAGGATCCCGCGGGCGCGGCCGCGTGGGCGGGGACGATTTATGATGCGGCGCAGCGCGAGAATGCCATGGAGCGCATCTACCGCCATTGGTCGCGGACGGATCAGCAGGGCGCGATTAATTTCATCGCGAACTCGCCGGTCGTTTCCGATCAATTCAGGCAGCGCCTGCTCACGCCGGTCGCGGGCAAGCAGTAGCGAGCGGGCTTGATTCCGCGCGGCGCGGGGACACTTTCGGAAAATGGCTGGCTACTCCGATTTTATCGACCGACTCCTGCTCAATCCCGATCTGCTCAAAAAGCTGACGCCCACGGAGCCGCTCGCGTGGGATTTGTCGGAAAAAATTCGCGAGGCGAGCGACGCGACGATCAGCGGCGGCCGGGAAATCACCGATGCTAAAATTTTCGCACTGGTGCGCGGCGCGCTGTTCTGCGCAGCGGATGCGCTCGGGGCCGCGCACCGCATTTTCCAGGACGATGCGAGCGACATCGGCAGCTATTGGCACGGTGTACTGCACCGCCGCGAGGCGGATTTTGACAACGCCAGGTACTGGTTTCGCCGTGCAGGCAAGCTGCCGATTTCCGATCGGATGCATGCCGCCGCCGCGCCGGTTTCGCCGACGATGGCGAAGCAGAATTTGTGGGACGCCTACCTGCTCACGGGCATGTGCGAGCAGGCGAAATTCGGCGACGCCGAGGCGGCCCCCGAGTGCCTGCGCCTGCAGCGGATCGAGTTCGATGAATTGCTGGATTTTTGCTGGCGAAAAAGTGTCGGCGTGACGACACTTTTAGGAAGGGAATGACGCCGAAACGGCGAATGAAAGATTTTTGACAAAAGTTTTTTCGGCAAGAATTCCGCATGGGCGCAATGCGGGCCGCGTTCCTCCCGGTGCGGCGGTGACTGAGGGCGCAAAATACTGGCCGTGAGCGGGATGGAAGTTCTTCTGAAGCGCTGCATTTTTTTATCATCGGTTTGAACAAAATCCGGTGGGGGCGCGTCTGACCACACAACAAAATACCCCCGATCCGGGCGTGGCACGCGTGCTGCTCAATAAATAAGCCGAACAACCAACCGATGAAAAATAGCCTCAAATCCAGCCGTCACAAAAACCTCACTCTTGGCGACTTGGTGTTCGCCGTCAGTAGCGTGAGCCGGAATCCGAACGAGACGGCGGCCGCGGTCGCTGACCTGTTGGAGAGCGGACGCGTCCGTCTCACCAATAACGGGCGGAGCATCCGCGCACGCGTCGCCTAAATTTTCCCAATCCCTCGCCATGAAAAAACCCCTGAAAATCGCGCAGCGCAATTTCACCCTCGGTGACCTCATCCTCGCCGTGAGCAACCAGAGCCGCAACAGCCGCGAAACCGTCGCCGCCGTCGCGGATTTGCTCGAAACCGGCCGCGTCCGCCTGCGGGCGGGCAGTCGCGCCGTGCGCGCCCGGCTGATCTAAATCGCCGAATCTCCGCGCGAGTTTGCGTCGTCGTCTCGGGAAATCAGCAATACTTTTACAACACCCCGTCGCGTCCCTCCAAGGTGCGGCGGGGTAAGTTTTTCGGGAGGTGACGGAAGTGTGCTTGGACAGTTTTGGAACCGGGGATGAGCGCAAGTGGACCGCGCTCCGGAATCGAGGGGTGCCCGCGAGCCGAAGTCGAAAAAGCACGGGCGGAAAGGATTCAGGACAGCGAGGGCGGCACGCTGCGATCGAGAGTTTCGCCAAGCTTCTTCCGAGTGGGC
>JBBQJR010000036.1:0-13801 GCA_038326125.1 Chthoniobacterales bacterium | reverse complement strand
CGACGAAAGGTGGAAATGGTGCGATCTACAATTTCAAGGAGCCGTCGGAATTCGTGAGCAAGCCCGGCGACGAATGGCAGACGGTCGAGGCGACGATTGTCGGGAACAAGATCACGGTCATATTGAACGGGAAGAAAATTCACGATGCGGTCGAGTGCGACAAGCCGACGGGCAGCCAGCTCGACAATGAGGTGAACGAGCCCGGCGCGCTTTTTCTCCAGGGGGATCACGGCACGGTGTCCTTCCGGAATATCCGCATCAAGGAACTCGGAAAATAGGAAGCAAGTGGCAAGCCGCAGCCGTTGCGGTTTGGAGCCGGCATTACTTTTCCCATTGGACGGGACCGGGATCAGCCCGCCGCCTTTCGTGGGCGGTCACGGGAAAAGTGCGCCCTGCTTCAGCGGCTGCACCTCAACCTAAACCGCGCCAAGCCATTCCTGTTTTTCCCCTGCGAGCCGCGACTACTGCGCCGCGTAATACTTAGGATATTGGTAGTAGTAGTAGCCGGGCACTTCGGTATCCACGCAGTTTAGGATGAGGCCGAGCACGTTTACTTGCCGCTGATAGAGCGCATTCAGCGCGTTGCGTGTGAGGCGCGCGCTGGTGTAGGAGGCCCGGATGACCATGAGCGTGCCGTCGAAATTCGGCGCGAGCGTGGACGTGTCGTCGGTCGCGAGGATCGGCGCGGTGTTGAAAATCACGAGGTCATACGCGGCCTTCCATTCCTCAAGGAGCTTCGGAACGATGGGCAGCAGCAGCAGTTCGCCGCTTTGATTCGTCGTCGGGCCGCGCGGGATGATGTGCAGGTTGTCGCGCCGCGCTTTTTGAATGGCGTTTTTCCAATTCACCTCGCCGCGGAGGACGTTGGAAAGGCCCTGGCGGCCGTCAATATCAAACAGGGACGCGAGGTCGCCGCGGCGGAGATCGGCATCCACGAGGAGCACGCGCGCGCCAGCGGCCGACATGGTGAGGGCGAGATTGCTGGTGATGGTGGACTTGCCTTCATTCGGAATCGCCGAGGTGACGATGAGCGTTTTTAGCTCCGTCTGATTCGGCATGAAAATGAGCGAGCTGCGCAGGCTGCGGAATGCCTCGGCAAACATGAACCGCTCGTCCTCCTCCTGCAGCAGCGGCAGGCCGTCCGTGGTGCGGCTCCCGGCGACGTCCGGGATCTGGCCGACGATTGCCTCGTTGAATTGCGCGATCATTTCGCTGGAGGACGAGAGCCGGTCGTCCGAGCGGTCGAGCAGGAAAAGTATCACAACACCGAGGAGGAAGCCGCCGATCAGGCCGGTGAGCAGATGCCGCACGATGCCCTTGTTTTCGACCACCGCGGGCGAGGGCCGCTGGGTGATGGTGAGAATTTCCTGCGCCGGAGTGCCGGTGCGGACTTTGTCGAGGCTCGCACGGGTGAGCTTGTAGGCATCCTCATCGTGATCCACGGCCTGTTTGAGCGTCGTGTACTTCGCGAGGATTTTGCTGAAGTCCGTCGCCTTCCTTTCAAGTTCCGTAATCGCCCCCTCCTTGGTCTGAATCTCCGCGTTCAGGCGGCGCAGGACTCCATCGAGATTTTTGGCGGCCTCGTCTTTGAGCACGTCGAGCGTGAGACGCAGGTCGTTCACCTCGCGCTGGAGCTGCTGCAGGCGCGGGTGCGCCGGCTTCCACACGATGCTGCGTTCCTTGAGTTCGGATTCCTTGATGGCGAGCTGCTCCTGCTTGTCGAGCCAGCGGTTGCCGAGCGAATCAGCGCCCTGCGCGGGATTTTTTTTGTCGGGCTTCGGTGCATTCGCGTCGAGCAGGCCGGTGGTGCTCAGATTTTTGTAGGTGTTCACCTGTCCGCGCAGATCTTCGAGCGTCTTGTGCAGTTCGGAGAGTTCCGTGGTGATTTGCTCCGCCTGCTGCTCGATGAAGGGAACGCTGTTATCCTCCTTGAAGCGGTTGAGAATCGCGCGGCTCGCATCGAGTTCCTGCTTCTCCTTCTCCACCTGCTTTTGCGAATCGCCGACCTGCCCCCGATGCACGGTCTGGCTCTCCTCGCTGCGCTGCTGCATGAATGCGTCCATGACGGCATCCACAAAGGTGCGGGTAAAATCGGAGTCCTGCCCGGAGCCGGTGATGCTGAAAATGAAAGTGTTCGGGTCATTGATCGCGGCGATTTCCATCGCCTCGGCCATCGCGGCAAACTGCGGTCTCTCAACGGCGATTTTCTTCGCCGCACGTTCGCGCACCATCGAGCCCTTGATCTCCTCGACGATCGTCTGGCCCCATCCGTTAATGGTGTACCACGGCGTTTCGGTGCCGGTGACCGTCGCCTCGCTGACTTTGAGTTTGCCGACTGAAACAAAGCGCGTGGGCTTGGTGACGAGCACGAAGACTTCGTAGAGCAGCCCCACGCTGACGCAAAGAAGCAAGACCCACCAATAGCGTTTGATGACCGCGCGATAACGATAGATGCGCACGCCGACTGGAGAACCGGTCTCACCAGCGGCACCGGGTTTGGAATTTGAAGTGTCCATCTTGGGGCTGTGGCTGAATTTTTACTCCGAGCCAAATCGAATGCCGACCACTGGGACGTAAATTTGGTCGCCGTCTTTGAGCGGGACATCAAGGTCGGTCCTACCATCCTTGGTAATCGACTTCACGTCATGATCAGTCGTCCGCCCACCACGGGAGAGCCGAATCTTTCTCAAATCCGAATAGACGCCTGTCCCCGCGACCATCACCGCTTCGGTGAGTTTGAGCGGATTAGCCTCAGTGAAGAAGTATGGACCGGGGCGCCCCACCTTTCCTGTGACAACCACTTTGTAGGGACGAATTGTGTCCTTTGCCTTGAACCGCACGCCAACTTCGACAGTCGCCTGATGATAGTATTTTTGCTTCAGGTAGTTCGCAATCAGCACCTCCGCCTCCATGCTCGTCTTGCCAGAAATGAACACGCGGCCCAAGCCGTTGAGTTCTACTTCGCCGGTGTCAGTCACGACGGTCAGCAGCGCAGGATCGTGATCCTCCTTGATCAAAATTGTGATTTGGTCACCAGCGGTCAGTTTCGTATCTCGGGATACCGTCATCCCGCCGGAGAGAGGCATGGCGGAAGAGGCAAGCGCAGTCTCCGCTGGCGGAGCGGCAGGCCGGGCGACGCCCCGATTTGGGCGCGCGGTGCCGAGCATGTCTTGCGCCGGGCTGACTGTGGGAAGAAACGCGAGGAGAGCGGCGAGAACGCCGGAGAACAGGCAGCTAGGCATAGGTCATGGCAGGATTGATCAGAACTTGTAGAAAAGACTCACCAGTCCGAGATTCTGATAGTAATCAGCCCCGTTCCGGTTGGAGTCCTTGACAAGATAGCGATAATCGAGCCCGACCGTGAAATTATCTGTTAAAACGTGATAAATTCCGAGCGCCGCACCGAAACGGTGCGCGTCCTCAGGCTGCGGGCCGGAGGTCTGGTAGTACTCGTAGAAGAAAAGCGGTCGCAGCGTCGTCTTCTCGCGAATCGCCCACTCGATGCTGTATTCCACATGGTACAAATCGTAGAAATTCGACTGGTAGCCGAGTTCGGCGGTCTTGGAAAAGCTGAGCTTCTGCCGCAGAAATTCCGTCGGTCGGTTCACGATGTCCACCTTCGCGTACCAAGTGCTTGCGTCCTCGGTGTCGAAGCCGGTGCCGGTGACGCGATTCGTGGTCGGATCCACGATGGTGAAGGCCGTGCTGCCGCTGAAATTCGATTGTTGGATGCCGACCTCCGCATACACGTCGGTGAAGTTGTTCACCTTCCAGCGCACGAACGGCCCGACGAGCAGCGAGTGTCCATCCGCGTGGGCGGTTTGCCGGTACTCAAATATGCTGATCGACGCGTTCAGGCCGACGGTGAAAGTCGGATTGATCTGATAGGCAGGGCGGACAAAAAACGTGTTGATTCCGTGGTCGAGAGAGGCGTAGGCGGAGTCGTTCGTCCAAAGGTCATACCGGTCGTAGCCGACGGAAATTTTCGTGTACTGGTTCGCATCCCAATCCACCTGGATGCCCGCCTGATTTTCCCAGCGCCGATAGTTCGCGACGTTCAGCGTGGGCTGGTCGAACGGATCTTCCTGGTATTGGAGGCGCTCGCGCACCGTGAATTTGAACGCGCCAGCCTCCGCCGTCCAAGTGATCGCCGAGGTGGGCGAGATCAGGAGCGCTTTGGAGTCAAATTCGCTGTGGCTGAAATATTTCGCGTAGCTCAGCCCCACGCCGAGGCGGAGGCGGCTCGTCTCGGAAAACCGAATCGCGCCCTCGATGTCCACCTCGGGACGGAAAATGATGTCCGACTGCCGGTGGAATTCCGAGAGCGCAATGTTGTCGTTGAACTCAAAGCCCACGCCCGCCGCGATCGACAGATCCAGCGCGCCGATGCGGATGTTGTAGTTCTTGTCGTCCTGCGCGAGCGCGGCGTCGCTCACCGGCTCGATGCCGTTTGGATCGTTGCCGAGGAAAACCTCCGTGCCCGGCCCGAGGCGCCCGATGCCGCCGGAGGAGCGCGAACTGCCAAAATCGCGGAAATATTCCTGGGCGGTCGCGGCACCCGCCGCGAGCAGCGAGACGGAGGCGACAATGGGAATGATGCGGCCAGAGAGAATTTTCATAGGTAAGAAATGGACGGTGGTTTGGCGGTCGGGCGGCGTTTTCTAGCACTGCGCTTCTCGCGATGGCAATTGAAAACGCGGCGGATTTATTCGTTTGCCTTGCGCCGGTGCGACCTTGCAGCCTCCGCGGCTTTCACGATGCGGAATCCGTACGTGTCATGCAGCGTGTCCGGCGACGAACTGATGCGGCACGACGACAGCAGGCTGAGCGGGATCGCCCCATTGTACCACGAGCCACCGCGCAGCGTCTTCGCGCGATTCTCGCCATTCCAAAAATCCGAGACCCATTGCCAGACGTTGCCGCCCATGTCGTAGAGCCCAAACGAATTCACCCGGAATTTTCCGACCGGCGACGTATTGGGAAAGCCGTCGTTGTAGTCCGGAATCGGGATTTCCGTGTTTGTCTCCACGCCCGCATAATTGCCCGCACCCGCCGGCGGCGGCCACTGGGTGCCCCACGGATACACGTCCTGCACGCCCATGTCGCGCTCCTCGGGCGTCGCCCCATTTTCCGCGGGGAGTCCGACCGCCTTGCTCCATTCCAAATCCGTCGGCAGGCGGTAGGCCTCGCCAGATTTCAGCAGCCCGGCCTTGCGCTCCTTTTCCGTCAGCCATTTGCAAAAGGCCTCCGCCTCGCGCCACGTTACGTTCACGACGGGATAATCGGGCCCCTGCTTGAAACCCGGATTGCGCCACGCCTCGGACTTCAGTCCCGTCGCGCTCGCGAAGGACTCAAATTCCTTCACCGTCGTCAGATTCACGCTGAACTGCGCGTCGCCCACCGCGGCAAATTTCATCCCGAGCGAATTCGCCGCCCCCGCGGTTTCCTTCACCGGCGGCGGATTTTTTTCCACCGCCGCATCGGGCGGCGCGACGGGCGGCTTCCCCATGCCCGTCGGCTTCACGGGCAGGTCCCCCGCCCCGCCAGAGAGCTTCTTCGAGTCCCCTTCCAAAGTCGCGATCTCCTGGTTCGTCGCCACTTGTTTTTCCTCGATTTTTTTGATGGCTTCCCTGCCGGCTTCGCCCAGCTCTTTGAGCGGCCCGAGCGCGGCCTCGAAGCGCGCCGACTGCGCCTTCAGCTCCTGAATCTTCTTGTCGTTCGCCGCAATTTTTTCCTGATTGACTTTCCGCATCGCCTCTACCTCCGCGCGCCGCATTTGCTCGGACGAGGCCGAGATTTTTTGCAAATCCTGATCCGCCTGCTGCTGCGCGAGCCGCCCCTGCTGGCGGAGGGTGTCGGCCTTGCTGATCAATTGCGCGAGTTCGTCAAGCTCTTTTCCAAGGCCCGAAATTTCCGCCGTGGCAGCCGTCATTTCCGTCTCAGCCTGCTGGCGCGCCTTCAGCTTTTCGCCGCCCTTCGCGACCACGGCTTCGAGCTTCGCCTTCGCGGCCTCGGCCTGCTTCGCCGCTTCGGCGGCGGCGGCCTGCGCCTTCGCCATGTCACCCTCGGTCTTTTTGCGCTCCGTTTCGATCGCCTCCGCCTCGTGGATCACCGGTGCCAACGCCTTGCGTTTGGCGTCGAATGCCTTCTGCCGCTTTTCCTTTTCCGCCTTCGCCGCATCGAGCCGGCGTGTGGCCTCCTGGTGCGCGGCGTCCGCCGCGGCGATCGTCTTGCGGATGCTTTCCAGTGCCGCCTCGCGCTGCTGGCGCGCGTCTTCGAGTTCCGCCGCCGTCGCCTTCGCAGGCAGCGCGAGTTTCGGCAGCGGGGCCAGCGGCTCCGGCAGTTTGGGCAAAGGATCCATTTTCGCCGCGACCGGCGGCTGCGGTGGAGTCGGCGGCGCGGTCTCCGGCGGCTTCACCGGCGGTGTCGTTTTTTCCGGCAGGTGCGTGTTTGCCGCGACGAGGATGGGCGGCGGCGTGCCGGCTTTTTCGCCGACCGTCGCGGCCTTGTTCAGCGGAATGGTTTTGTCCGGCGCCGTGCTTTTTTCCGACGGAGTTTTTCCCGTCGTGTCGGCAGTTTTTCCGTTCAACCCGGCTGAGGCCGCGGCGAACGTGGCCGGCACGACCGTCTCGGTCGCTGGCGTGACCGGGGTCGGATCGCTGCCGATGAGGCCGCCGGATTTCGACGGTTTCACCGCTGGCGACGGGACGGTTTTCGCGACTTCGTGCGCGGTGCCCGCCGGTGGGTTGGTCGCGGTTTTCGGCGCGAGGATCGGCTGCGGATCCGGCAAAATGTCCGTCCCCTTCGAGTCCGTCACGTCGTTCTCCGGCGATTTGGCCGGCAGCGCGCCCGGCGCATTTTCCGCAGGGTCAAACCGCGCCACCGATCCCTCGGCATCCGCCGGCGGCTCCTGCGTGGGCCGGAGGTAAAGCCCAATCCCGAGAATGCCCGCCGCGACGCCGAGCCACACGAGCGGAGCCTTCGAACGCGGGCGTTCGAGGTCCGGAAAATTTGCGGACAGCACGGCCTTCGCGGGCGCTTTTTTCGGCGCAGCGCCCTGGCCGATGGGCGGGATGTCCGGGTGCAGCGGCGGCACCGGCTTTTCCTCCGCCTTCGTCGCAAGCGCGGATTTTTCCGGCGCAGATCCGGCCGACGGAGCATCGGCGTGCGCGGCTGTTTTGATCGGCGCGGCCAGCCCCGCAGGAACGATCTCCGTCTCGCGCGGCGCGATTTTTTCCACCGCCGACGCGGTCTCCCGCGGACGCGCGGGACCGGAATCCTGCCCGAGCAAGGTGAGCACATCGGTGAGGCTGCGCGGTCTCGCCTCGGGCGTTTTTTCCAGGCAGCCGCTGATCAATTTTTCCCACGACGCCGGCACCGGCAAGGCGGCTCCCGCTGCGGCCCGCACCACGGAGATCGGGTCCGGCACCGTCTTGCGAATCTGCGGCATCAGATCGTCGCCCGCGAAGGGCGGCGTGCCGCCCAGCAACTGGTGCATGAGCACGCCGAGGCCGTAAATGTCGTCGCTCGCGCACGGCCGGTTGCCATCGATCTGCTGCGGGCTCTCGTAGGCGAGGCGCGCCTCGTCGCCCTTGCGCAGCCCGGCCCGTTCGAGGGCATTCAGGATGACGCGGCTCACGCCGAAATTTGCGACGAGCAGCCCGCCGTTTGGGCGCAGCCAGATATTCCCCGGCGAGAGATCGCGGTGGAAAAGCTGGATGCGGTGCGCATCCGCGAGCGTCTCGACGAGCTGCGCGATCCACGGCTTCATGTCCTCGGGATCCAGCCGGCCTTTTTTGGCCAGCACCTCCTGCAGCGACTCGCCCTCAAACGTGTCCATCGAAATCGCAACATAATTTCCGTCCTCCACGAAATCATAAACGCGCAGGATGTTCGGATGGATGAGCTGGCGGTTGCGCTTCACCTCTTGGCGAAGTTCCGTCATCGCACGCACATCCGCCGCGACGGCCGCGGGCACAAAATGCAGCGTCACATCCTTGCCCAGCACCTCGTCGCTCGCCAGCCAGATCGGGCTCCCGCCGGACTTGGTGCGATTTTCGCGGAGCACATAGCAGCCGCCGATTTTCGTTCCTTGGTTGAGTTCCGGCTCGGCGCTGGCGCTGGCGTTCGCGTTGGCAGTGTCGGGCGTCTGTTCGTTTGGTGGTGAGGTATGCACGGTGAAGTTATGGGCTTGGCGTCCCTGCCGGATGGCTTGCACGGACTGACAGGATCGGTCCAGCGAAGATCATCTTTGGCTATTGGACAAGTGGCATTGGAAAATTCAGCAGCCGACAAGAAAACAGAGAAATCTCTGCCAATGCGAGAAAAATCACGAAAATGCTTGCGAATTGGAATGTTTTGAATATTTTCCGTAATCACCATATCGAACACGCCGCCTGTTCGGCTTGTTTTTCTCATCGGGATTTCTCTTTTCACGTCCGTCAATCGCCGCTAAAAACACACCACACCGCATATGATCAAACCCATTCTCGTCACCGCCATCGCCACCGCCTGCACCACGCTGGTCCTTGCCGCACCGCCCGAAAAATCCGCCGGATCCGCCGTGCAGGGCTACCTCAAAAATATCGCCCGCCAGCACTACACGACCACGCTCTCCGTGTTCGACGCGAACGCGCAGCGCTACGTCTCCACCGAAGCTGCCGCGGCCTGGCTCGACGACGACATCGCCACCGGCTGGCCCGCGCTGGCCGGCAAGCAGAATTACCTGCTCCAGTTCGCCGAACCGCAGCTCATTTCCAATTTCGAGCTTTCCACCAAAACCCCGAGCGGCACCGTCTCCCTCTACGCCGGCGACCGCGACGCCGCACCCGGCGACAAGGCATGGACGCTCATCGCGAAAGACGTGCCGGTCGAAAAAATCAACAACCAGAAGCTCGCCCAGCGCATCAATAAATTCGCGAAATATCTCCTCATCGAGACCAATATCGCCGAGCCCTCCCCCATCTACAGCCTGAATGTCTTCGGCGAGCGCGCCGCGTCCGCGACCTCCATCGTCGCCCGTCCGCAGCCCGTGGATGTGAAGCCGCTCCTCGGCGATTTCGTGAACAACCAGACCGCCTTCAACATGGCCGGCATCTATGCCAAAGGCGCCGTCACTTTCGCCAACTCCGGCGGCAGTGCGAACGCCTGGCAGCGCGCGATCGACGACGATCCGGAGACCCTGCTCAGCATCAAGCCCTCGACCGCCGAATCCGGCCTGGTCATCCGCTTCGACGGCGCCCAGCCCTTCACCCGGCTCTCGCTCCTCACGAATCCGAAGGTCCGCGGCAAGGTGGATATCTTCCTCCTCAGCGAGGCTCCGCAAAATTCCACGCCCGTGAGCATTGATGGCATCACGCCGTCCGTCACCCTCACCTTCGACGGCACCTCGCAGCGCAGCAGCGCCGATTTTGCCGAGACCAAAGCCTCGGCCCTCGCGCTCCGCTGGACACCCGAGAGCGGTGAAGCCACCCTCGCCATCCGCGAACTGAACATCTTCGCCGATCTCGCCCTCGGCGACCACGAAGTCTCCGGCGCGCCCACCGCCCTCGCGCAAGGACCGACCGACGACACCGTGAACACGAAAAGCCTCGCCGATGGCAAAAGTCTCGGCGACGGCAAATCGCCCATCGCCATGGGCCCCGGCCGCGGCCGCGACTACAAAGGCCTGAGCGAACCGCCCGCGGTCACTGCCGGCCCCGGCGGCTACACGCCCGGCGGCCTCGGCTTCCCGCCGACCCTCGGCATCCCGCGCACCGCCTTTCCGACGCTGACGGCGATTCCGAACATTCCGAACACGCCGAACGCGCCGGGCAATCCGCCGACCCCGCCCCCGACGCCGAGCAGCCCGTAAGACCCGGGCCTTCCATTCCCAACCACAAGCAACGCGCGGGATTCACGTCCCGCGCGTTTTGCTTTTTGGAAAAGATGTGCCCTGGGAACTAGGAGCGGCGCAACTAGAGCGGCGTAAAAAAAACTGGAGCCAGCACTTCCTCGGCCTCGGTTCGAAATCGAACGAGATCGAATGATCTTGGACCGATTAAGCCCCACGGGACTAGCTCCACTTTTGTCCAATCGGCTCTCACACTATACCTGCCTCCGAGTTCCAAATGCCAATGCAGGCACTCACCGAAATCCGGATGCTCCTCTCCAATCGGGAGGCTGCTGCGCGGGGCTGGATTCAAGATAACTCAGGATGCAAATGCCCGGGAGTTATTTACCGAAAGTTGCCCCGTGGAAAAGACGGAAGCTTGGGTCTCAAGTGGAGCAGCGTTCCCTTTTCTGAATTCCCGCAGCCACCTCGGCCGCACCATCTCCCAGTTATAACTCAATCTCAACTTGCGCCCCGCCCTTGGTTAGTTTGGCCTTTGCCGTCTTGGTCTTGGATCCCGCGCGCACCTCGATCGTGTAGTCTCCCAGGAATCCGCGGACCTTGGCCACGCCATTGCGCCCGGCCGCCGTGTTCACGCTGGTCCACCATTTCTTATAGACCAAGTCATACCACACCTTTCCATGCCCCCGGAGTTGCCACGCGCCCGTCCACGGCGCGGCATTGGGAATCCAATGCCGCTTCTCCCAAAATCCCCAAGTAATCAATCCGCTCGTCGCCGGGTGCGCGAAGATTGCCGTCATGAAATCGCGCGTGTAATCCGTCATTACCTCGTCGTCCCAGGCATTAATGTCATGCTCGGTGATTTCGATGGGCAGCCCGAGGGTGCCGAAACGGTTCAGTATATCCCACAGCTTGGTCACCGGCGTTAGTTGTTCATTAAAGTGACCCTGCATCCCGATGCCCTGCACCGGTGCCTTCGCCTCAAGCAATTCGCGGATCGTGCGAAAGTAACTGTCCTGATGTTCAATGTCCGCGCCGCCGTGCGAGAGGATGCCATAATCATTGATGAATAACTTCGCCTGCGGGTCTGCCTCGCGCGCGGCCTTGTAAGTCTCAGCCAAAATCCCATTCCCCAGCACGCGCTGCACATCGGTATTAGTTACCGGCTCGTTCACCACGTCCCACTCCGCGATCTGTCCTTTGAAAGCCGAGACCTCATCGCGCACATGGTCGAGGATGCGCTTGCGCAGCACATCCGGCTTGTTCTCCAAGGTCGGCACATCCTTCGGCAGCCGCGTCCATCCGGGCCAGAGCAAATTGTGCCCGCGCACCGCGACGCCCGCGTCGCGCAGCCAGTTCACCGTGTCCAGCGCACGCTGCCGGTTCTGCTCAAACTCCGGCCATTTCAAATCATTCTCGACCGTCGCGCGGTTGAAGGAATGCGCCACGATTTCTCGATAGCTGTCCGCATCCGTGCCGGCCT
Source organism: Chthoniobacterales bacterium (assembly GCA_038326125.1). Lineage (GTDB taxonomy): Bacteria > Verrucomicrobiota > Verrucomicrobiia > Chthoniobacterales > Chthoniobacteraceae > SXWH01. The sequence continues at coordinate 2,486 of JBBQJR010000036.1, read as the reverse complement.
CGAGCAGCGGCGACGCCGCGACTGCGCTGCCAAATCCGTACGCGTGCCGCTGCTGCCGCACGCGCACCTCCGCCCACGGCAGCAACTTCCCCGAAATGCTGCGGACCACGATCGTCAGCTGCGCCTTCCGCTCCTTCTCGATGCTCGCCGCCGCCTCCGCGCGCCACGCCGCGTCCGCCGCGCGCCCTTTGTAAGTCAGCGGCGTGTATGGCAGTTGGCCGAGCGCCATGTCGTGCCCGAAGCTGGTCACGCGCAGTCCGCCGATTTCCATCGCCTGCTTCGCGCCGCCCGCTTGAAAATGCAGCGCGATGTCGTCCGCGCCGTAGTCCATCGCGGCGAGGAACGGCACGTAAAATTTCGCCCACGCCTTGCCGCACTCGAAGCGGAAGCTCGACGATTTCGTGTAGGGCGCGCGCGCTAGTTCAAAGACGAAATTCCCCTCCGCCTCCTCGCCCGCGCCCGCGGCCCGCGCCCAGAAAACCGCGAGCAGCACCTCGCCCTTTTTCACCGGCACCGCGCACTTCGCGTGCGTTTGAAAGCCCCACGGATTTTCCGGCACCCGGCGCACCGTGAGCCGCAGGGCCTTGGCGAATCCCGGCGCGTCTTTCGCCTCCACGTACTCCGCCGCGCCGTGCGGATTCGTTTTGCCGAGGGCCAGCGCCATGCCCTCGAGCGCCCGCGGCGGGCTGATTTCGCGGCCCGCCGGCAGCTTTTTGAAGCGCGCATCCTGCGCCGCCATGTCGGCCAACGCGGACGCGACGACGGCGAAAAAAATCAGCACGCAGCGCAGCATGATCGCGCTTCTACGGCATTGCGAAGACGACGCAAGCAGGACTCCGCGCGACTGCCCCCGCGTATGTCTGAACACGACATGATTTGAAAATCGCCGCGGTATTTTTACCACAGAGGACACGGAGGAATTCGGAGGTTCACGGAGCAAAAACTGCCTCAGCCTTTGCGAACCTCAGTGCATTCCTCCGTGAACCTCCGTGGTTAATTTTCGCTCTTGCAATTCGGAACCGCTGGAAATTTTTCCGCACTGCGCCATCGTCCCGCGCATGAGACGCGTCTTCGGAATCGAGACCGAGTATGGCATCACCGTGGACGGCATGGCCGACGTGGATGTCGTGCGCGAGAGCATCGCCATCGTGCGCAGCTACACCGAACACGGCTCGCTCATGAAATGGGACTACGCCGGCGAAGACCCGCACAACGACGCCCGCGGCTTCCGCGCGCCCGAACTGCGGCAGGACACCGACGAGGCCGCGTACTTCGAGCTCGACCAGCACCGCAACCTCACCTTCGAGGAAATCAAAAGCGACCTCGTGCTCTCGAATGGCGCGCGCTTTTACAACGACCACGCGCACCCCGAATACTCCACGCCCGAGTGCGCCACGCTCATGGACATCGTCGCGCAGGACAAGGCCGGCGAGCGCGTGCTCGAGGAATGCATGCGCCGCCGCAACGCGCATCTCCCCGAGGGCCAGCGCTGCCGGCTCTACAAAAACAACACCGACTTCCAGGGCCACAGCTACGGGTGCCACGACAATTTCCTCATGCGCCGCGAGACGCCGTGGGCGCGCGTCGTGCGCGACAGCGTTTCGTTTCTCGCCACGCGGCAGCTTTTTTGCGGCGCGGGAAAATTGGGCATCGAGGGCGAGGATCGCAGCGCGCAGACGGGCGTCTTTCAACTCGCGCAGCGCAGCGATTTTTTCGAGGTGCTCACGAGCATTGATACGATGAACCGCCGCCCCATCGTGAACACGCGCGACGAGCCGCACGCCGACAGCGATCTCTACCGCCGCTTCCACGTCATCGTCGGCGACGCGAACATGTCCGAGTGGGCGACCGCGATGAAGATCGGCACGACGGCTCTCGCGCTGGAACTCATCGAAAAAAATCACGCGCCGCGTCTCGCGCTCGACGAACCGATTCTCGCCACGCGCAACATCAGTCGCGATCTGGATTGGCAATGGCCCGTCGTCCTCGCGGGCGGGAAAAAAACCACCGCGCTCGAAATCCAGCGCGCGTGGCTCGAGGCTGCGCGCACGCACTGCGCTCGCGACGACGACACCGCGTGGATTTTGCACGAATGGGAAACCGTCCTCGTGGATCTCGCGCGCGATCCGATGAGCACGCGCGACCGCTGCGACTGGGCGGCGAAGCGCTTTCTCCTCGAAACTTTTCGCGAAGCCGAAGGCATCGGCTGGGAGCATCCGTGGCTGCAGGCGCTCGACCTCGAATACCACGACGTCTCGCTCGACCACGGCCTGTACTACGAGCTCGCGCGCACCGATCAGATCCGCCGCACCGTCAGCGAAAAAGCGATCCGCCACGCCATTTTCTATCCGCCCGAGGGCACGCGCGCCTTTTTCCGCGGCCTCGCCGTCGCGCGCTTCCACGAGCAAATCACCTCCGTGCAATGGGACGCCCTCATCTTCGGCGAAGGCCCCGCCGCGCAGACCTTCGCCTTCCCCCACCCCGCC
>JBBQJR010000035.1:0-13928 GCA_038326125.1 Chthoniobacterales bacterium | reverse complement strand
CCACCGTGTTGTTGTTCAGAAAAAGCGACGCGCTCGCCGTGGCCGCATGGTCGCCGCCGGGAGTCGTCCACGGAGTCGTGGAAAAGAGCGCCGCGTTCCAAGTCGCGTCGCTCGCACCGGGATTGATGAAGCCCTGGCCCGTGCCGCCGATCCCCGCTGCGGTGCTGCCGTTCGTACCCTCGCCCCAGTTGCGCGTGAGATCGAAAAGGCCGATCGTCGCGGTGGTCGCGGTGCTCGATTGGCCGAGCGTGAGCGTGAGCTGCACATTCGTGATCGTCGCGCCCGCGGGGATACTGCTCACGTCGAAGGAAATCAGACCGCGGCGCGGGGAGGCGGGCGTCTTGCCGTTCGACCCGGTGAAAAATCCGGGGCCGCCGCCGTCGCTGTTGTTCACGTTGTTTTGAAAAATCGAGGTGTCCCGGTCGGGTCTTAGCGTCACGACATTCGCGCGCGCCGGAAGGAAAAACGCGAGGCTGGCAGCCACGGGCAGGGCGGTGCGGAAGAAAGGCGGACGGATCATCGTTATATGCACGCGGATATAACGAACGGCTCTGCGCTGGCAAGCGGGTTCTGGCCTGCGGGGAGGCTGCCGCGCGCGCGGGCGTCGTCCGCGGTTCGACACATTTGCCGCGCAGCCGACCATTATGTCGCGGGATGTTTCAAAAACGGCACCTCGACGCCATGCGTTTGACACATTGCCGAGGGAGGTTTGCGCCGCACTCGAAACACCCACGACTCACACCCATGATGAAATCCACCCTCACCCTGAGCCTCTCGATCCTCGCCTCCGCGGCCTTCGCCGGGCCGGCGACCGTCTCCACCACCGCCCCGAAGGAAAAGTCTGCCTTGGACAAACTTTGGGATCTGCCGGTGCTCTACAAAAACGACAGCAACCCGATCATCGAGGAACTCGATTTCACCGGACGCTTTCAGCTTGATTGGTTCGGCATTGATTCGAACAAGGACAAGACTTTCAAGCAGGGCGACATTGATTACACGGAGATCCGGCGCTTCCGCCTTGGCATTGATTCGTGGTTTCTGAACCGCCACGTGCAGTTGAAGGCGACGGTGGACACGGCGCTCGCGAGCTATCACCGGCAGGCGGTTTTCTACAACCGGATGACGGACCTCTACCTGAACTTCAAGATCAGCGAGGCGCTGCAAATCCGCGCGGGAAAATTCGAGCCGCACTTCGGCTTCGACCGCGAATACTCGGATAACCTCCAGAAATTTTTCGAGCGCAGCCTGTTTGACGAACAGGTCTTCAACAACACCGGCAACGATTACACGGCCGGCGCATCCGTGCTCGGAAAAATCGGGAACTTCGGCTACCAGGCCGCGATTTTCTCGAACCAAGTGAACAAGGAGTTCGGCATCTTCAATGGCGGCTCGAGCGAGTTGCTGGAGGTCAGTTACGACTTCGGCAAGGCGATGGGCGCGGATAAGGCGCTGTGGGCGGTGGACTACATGCACATGGACCTGAACGGGCAGAGCAATGTGTTCAACACGATGCACAATGCCTTCGCGACCTACTTCGACTACCAGAGCGGACGCTTCGGCCTCGTGACGCAAATCGGCCTCGGCAACGGCACGACCGCGAAGGGCGATCTCGCCAGCTTCCAAGTGATGCCGACCTACTACCTCATTCCTCAGAAGCTCGAAGTCATCGCGCGGTATCAATACACGAACTCGGATAAGGCGAACGGCATCACCACGCAGAACCGCCAAATCAGCACGGTGGGAAAATTCACCGGCGACACAGAAAACTCGGCTTACGTGGGGCTGAATTACTACGTCTATGGCCAGAAGGCGAAATTCATGGTCGGTGCCCAATACGACGAACTCACCGGCGGGACGGGGAAAAATGCGAACTACCGGGGGTGGACGACGCTCGTCGGATTCCGCGTTTTTTGGTAAGCGGAAAAAAATCACGGGCGCGATTTCGCGCGGCTGCCGTTCGATCCGGCACCGCCGAAACCGGGCGGAATTTTCCTGCGGCGTTCCGCAGTTGAACCGCTGGCACGAAAGGTTGCAGTGTCACGGCATTGGCTCCCAAATGCCACGAACCCGCCACACACCGCCCGCAACCTCACACCCTTGCCACGCCTGATGCCCTCCCACTACGAAGACTCGCTGCAGCACGACATCGATCGCATCAAGCACAAGGTCGCCGAGATGTCGCGCCTCGCGGAGTGCGCACTGGAGGCATGCGTGAAGGCTCTCGCCACCCGCGATCGGCAACTCGCGTACACGGTGATTTTGCGCGACCGGCGCATTGATGAATTGGAAAAGGAACTGGATCGGCTGTGCCTTGAATTTCTCATCCGCCAGCAGCCCGTCGCGCGCAGCCTGCGCTTTTCGTACATCACGATCCGCGTGACGCTGGAGCTCGAGCGCATCGGTGATTACGCGGAGAGCATCGCGCGACAAATCCTGAAGCTCGCGAAACTGAACGCGCACATTCCCGTCGAGCGGTTCCAGCAGATCGCCAGCCTCAGCATCCCGATGCTGCGCGACGCGGTGAAGGCATTCATCGCCGCCGACGAGGTGCTCGCCCGCGATGTGCTCGCACGGGAGTACGAGGTGGATGCGCTGCGCAACGTGATCAACAACGAGCTGTTCAAACTGCGCGCGGAAAACCTCATCCCGCTCGAAGCGCTCACGCCGCTGATGACCATCGCGCGCCGCTTCGAGCGCGTGTCCGACCAGGCCACGAACATCTGCGAGGACGTGATCTACATGGTCACCGGCGACTACCCGCGGAGGCTCGACGCAGACACATGGCGCATGGTCTTCATCGATGAGCGGAACAGTTGCCGCAGCCAGATGGCCGAGGCCATCGCGCGGGAGCTGAACCGCCCGCAGTTCGTCTTCGCCAGCGCGGGCCTCACGCCGACCGAACTGGATCCGGGCACGGTGGAATTCATGCGCAGCAAAGGCGTGGATCTCTCACACGCGCAGAGTCGCAGCGTCGCGCAGCTCCCGAATCTCGACGCCGCGCAGATCATCGTCGCGCTCGCGCCCGCGGCGAAAAAGGCGTTCCCCAAACCCACGAAGGCCGTGTGCCTCGACTGGAGCCTGCCCGATCCCTCGCTCGTCGCCGGCAGCGGCGAGGAAAAACGCGCGGCGTACGAGTCCGCCTACCAATTTCTCCGCGAGCACATCGTCGAACTTTGCGACGCCGTGCTCAGCGACAGCATCGGCTGAAATTTTCCCAAAACGACCAACACAAAAATGAAACGCATCAGCACACTCGCAATTTCCACGTTCGCGGCAGCCGGGATTTTTCTCGCCGGCTGCGACAAGAAATCCGCCGACGGCGGCGACGGCGGAAAGAAGACGACCATCGCCAATATCGGCTCCGACACGATGGTGAACCTCGCCTCCGCGTGGGCCGACGCCTACGGCAAAGTGGACAAGACGGTGTCCGTCGAAGTCGGCGGCGGCGGCAGTGGCACGGGCGTCACCGCGCTCATCTCGGGCACCGCGCAGATCGCGAATTGCTCGCGTACTTTCGAGGAAAAGGAGATCGCGGACTTTAAGGCGAAGCACCCGGGCAAGGAGCCGAAGGAAATCATGGTCGGCTACGACGCGATGAGCATCCTCGTCCACAAGGACAATCCGCTAAACGAAATTTCCATCGAGCAGCTCGGCGAAATCTACAAGGAGGGCGGCAAGATCACAAAGTGGAGCCAGCTCGGCATCGCTGCCCCCGGCGGCAAGGATGAAATCGCGCGCGTCACGCGGCAGAACAACTCGGGCACGGTGCATTATTTCAAGGAACTGGTCGTCGGAAAGAAGAGCGAATTCCGTTCCGGCGCGGTCGTCGCGAACGGCTCGAACGATGTCGCAAAAATCGTCGGCCAGACGGCGAGCGCGATCGGTTTCAGCGGCATGGCCTACGTCACGCCCGAGGTGAAGGTGCTCAAGGTCTCGAAGAAAAGCGGCGAGCCCGCAGTCGCGCCGAGCATCACCACCGCGCTCGACAAATCGTACCCCATCAGCCGCCCGCTCTTCATGTATTCCGTCGGCGAACCCGAGGGCGCGGTGAAGAAATACATTGATTGGATTTTGTCCGACGCCGGACAGCAGATCGAAAAGGAAAACGGCTACGTGCCGCTGCCGAAGAAGTAGTCGCGGAAAAACCATCGTCACGCGGGCCGGGAGCCATTCATGGCCCCCGGCCCGCTTTTCCACAAAATGCAGTCACACCGCAGCAAGACCGGAATCCTCCTCGAGCGAGCCATCGAGTTGCTCATCCGTCTCTGCGGGATCAGCGCGATCTTGTTTGTGTTCGGCATTTTCTTTTTCGTCTTCCGCGAAGGCGCGCCGTTTTTGCCGAAGCTCGATCTCAAGGAGTTCTTCGGCTCGATCAATTGGATCCCGAATTCCGACACGCGCCCGCAGTATGGCGCGCTCGCGCTCATCGTCGGCACGTTCAGCGTCACCGGCCTCGCGATGCTCATCGCGGTGCCGTTCGGCCTCGGCGCGGCGGTGTTTGTCTCGGAGTTTTGCACCGGCCGGGCGAGGGAGGCGCTGAAGATCACCATCGAGCTGCTCGCCGCGATTCCATCGGTCGTGTGGGGCTTCATCGGCATCGGCGTGCTCTCGCCGATCATGATCAAATATTTCCACGCCACCATCGGCGTGAACCTCCTCAACGGCGCGATCCTCCTCGCACTCATGAGCGTGCCCATCATGGTCAGCATCGGCGAAGACGCGCTGAAAGCCGTGCCCGACAGCTTTCGCGAAGCCGCCATCGCGCTCGGTGCGACGCGCTGGCAGATGGTCTGGCGCGTGCTCGTGCCCGCCGCGAAAAACGGCCTGCTCGCCGCCGTGCTCCTCGGCGTGGGCCGCGCCGTCGGCGAGACGATGGCCGTGCTCATGGCCACCGGGCAGAGCATCCGCATCCCGCACTCGTTCACCGATCCCGTCGCCACGCTCACCGCGACCATCGCCGCCGAACTCGGCGAATCACCCCGCGGCGGCGACCACTACCGCGTGCTGTTCCTCATCGGCATCCTGCTTTTCACGATCACCTTCATCGTGAACCTCGCCGCCGATCTCATCGTGAAGGGAGTGCGGAGAAAATGAACATGGCCGCCGAAACAAATATCGCGCCCACCTTTGCCGAGACGCAGTTCACGCGCAAAAAGCAGACGCAGGAGACCGTCGCGAAATATTTCTTCGGAGGCATGGCAGCGATGATGGTCATCCCGCTCATCTTCATCATCGTCCATGTCGTCGCACAGGGCTGGCCCTCGCTGAGCTGGGAATTTCTCACGACGAATCCGACGCACGGCGGCACGAAGGGCGGCATCTGGTCCGTCATCGACGGCACGCTCTACATCGTCACTTTTTCACTCTGCGTGAGCGCGCCCATCGGCGTGCTCGCCGCCGTGTATCTCAACGAGTACGCGAAGGACAACTGGTTCAACCGCGTCGTGAATCTCGCCGTGGTGAATCTCGCCGGCGTGCCGAGCATCGTGCACGGGCTCTTCGGCCTTGGCGCCTTCGTGTATGCCGCGGGCATGGGCAAGAGCATCATGGCCGCATCGCTCACGCTCGCGATCATGACGCTGCCGGTCATCATCGCCTCGACGAAGGAGGCGCTCGCCGCCGTGCCGCGGCAGTTTCGCGAGGCGTGTTGGAATGTCGGAGCGTCGCGCTGGCAGACGATCCGCCGCATCGTGCTGCCGAATTCGATCAGCGGAATTCTCACCGGTGTGATTTTGCAAGTGAGCCGCGCCGCCGGCGAAACCGCGCCGGTGATGATCACGGGCGTCGCGATTTTCAAGGCCGTGGATGGCACTGGCCTCTTCCTCTACGACCCGTTCCGCGAGCAGTGCATGGCGCTCTCGATGCACCTTTATTTCATCGCCACGCAGGCGAGCCATGTCGCGCCGTCGCTGCCCTTCGCCATCGCCACCGTGATGATCGCGCTCGTGCTCCTCGTGAACACGACCGCCATCATTTTCCGCTCGTGGCTCCGCTCCCGCAAAAAATGGTGAAGCCCAAGGTCCAGGTCGAAAATCTCCGGCTCAGCTACGGGCCGAAGGAAGTCATCCACGGCATCTCGTTCGACGTCGAGCCGAATGAAATCCTCGGCATCATCGGCCCCGCTCAGAGCGGGAAGACCTCGCTGCTGCGGTGCATCAACCGCACGATCGAATTCACCGCAAACGCGCGCCCGAGCGGGACGATCCGCGTGGACGGCGAGGACATTTCGAAAATGCGCAACGTGTATGAGCTGCGCCGGAAAGTCGGCATGGTCGCACCGCTGCCTGTCGGCCTGCCGCTCTCGATCTACGACAACGTCGCCTTCGCCCCGCGCGCCGCGGGTATGAAGCGCAAGGGCGAACTCGATACGCTCGTGGAAAATTGCCTCACGCAGGCCGCGCTGTGGGACGAGGTGAAGGACCGCCTCGACTCGCTCGGCACGAAGCTCTCCGGCGGACAGCAGCAGCGGCTCACGATCGCGCGCGCGCTCTCGCACAGCCCCGAGATTTTGTGCCTCGACGAATTCAGCATCGCGATCGATCCGGTCACGACGATGCGCATCGAGGATGTGCTGAAAGTTTTGAAAAAGGAGATGACCATCATCCTCGTGACGAACCTCGTGCAGCAGGCCCGCCGTCTCGCCGCGCGCACGATGTTCCTCTGGAACGGCGAGATCATCGAACTCGGCCCGACCGAACAGCTCTTCGGCGAGAAGCCGAAGGACAAACGCACGTATGATTACGTGCACGGAATTTTCGGATGAGCTCAGCGGAGCAAAGCCAGCACCTTTTGGAGCAGCGACGGCGTCGTGAAAAGCGTTGTGCGGAGCGGCACGGATTGCACCAGCGCAACGGCCTCCTCCGTGGTGATGATGCCCGAATCGGCTGCATCACAAATCACGCCGAGCGTGCCGGTGGATTGATACCCCAAGTCGTCAGCCGCATCGCGAGCAGCCTGATCATCGCTGATGAACAAGTCAGCCCCGAGTTTCTCCACCCAGGCAAGAGCGGCGGTCTCGCCGGCTCCCAGTCCGCTCTCCCGAATCAACTCCGCGAGATTGCGGCTCAAGGTGGCGACCTCTGCGACGATCTATCGCTGAATCTTCCCGGTAATGCCGATGCAGTGCTTCTCCGCCTCGTAAGCGACCGATTCAGGGATAAACAAGTCACCCATTCTGAAAAGCAGATCGAGCCGCTCCAGTTCGTCCAAGTGGATGAGCGGTCCTGCGTCGAGGACGCAGACGCGCCTAGCGGACACGTTCAGCGTGGATGCGCTTTATCTCGCTCAAAATATCCGCCTCGTAGAGCTGCTCTTTGTGCTCCTCGGCATAAGCCTTCATCATCTTCCACCCGCCCTTCTCCGGCGGCGGGTCAAAGCCAAACTCCTTCGCCCACGCCGTGTAGCGCGCGCGGCGGCGTTCGAGCATTGCCTCCATTTCCTGTGCGAGCATGGCGGGAAGCTACCACCGTGAGCAGCACCTTCCAGCCGCAATTTTTCCCAGCATGAGCGACGCACGCCTCAGCATCACGACCCGCGACCTGAAGCTCTGGTATGGAAAATTTCAGGCGCTGAAGGGCATCAACGTGGACATCAAGCACGGCAAGATCACGTCGCTCATCGGCCCGAGCGGATGCGGGAAGACGACGCTGCTGCGCTGCTTCAACCGCGTGAATGAGCGCTACGGCAACGTGACCACGACCGGCGAGATCAAGCTGCTCGGCAAAAACATCTACGACGCGGATGTGTCGCTCATCGAGCTGCGCAAGGCCATCGGCATGGTCTTCCAGCGGCCGAATCCGCTGCCGCTTTCGATTTATGAAAACGTCGTCTTCGGCCTGCGCATCCACGCGGAGAAACGGCGCTCGCGCAGCGAACTCGACGACGCGGTGGAGAAGGCGCTCACCGAAACCGGGCTGTGGGCGGACTTGAAGGATCGCCTCGACGACCGAGCCATCGGCCTCCAACTCGAGCAGCAGCAGAAGCTCTGCATCGCCCGCCTGCTCCCGCTGAAACCGGAGATCATCCTCATGGACGAGCCGTGTTCCGCGCTCGACGTGGACGGCACGCGCGCCATCGAAGAGCTGATGTGGAGCCTCGCGGGCCGCTACACGATTGTCATCGTCACGCACAACATGGCGCAGGCGCGCAGGGCGAGCAACGAGACCATCTTCATGCTGCTCGGCGAACTCATTGAGCACGCGCGCACCGAGGATCTTTTCCTCACTCCGCGCGACAGCCGCACCTCGGAATACATCGAGGGCCGGTACGGTTAGTCGCGCCCGCGCCGTTTTGATTTTCCACTGGCGGAAGTGGGAGACCGGTGTTCACTCCCGCGCCATGTTAAAAATTCTCCGCCTTTTCCTCGCCGCCATTGCGCTTCTCGACCCGCAGATTTCCCGCGCCGCCAGCCCGCAGGAGCCGGCCGAGCCCGGCGAAACGATCATCGTCTCCGGCGGCGTGTCGCTTTTCGCCTGGGAGAAATACAAGGTCCAGCCGCACGACAAATGGTGGATGAATTTCGTCCGCGCCGGCCAGCTTCGCATCGCGGAAATCCAGCGCGCAAAGCCGGAGCAGCAAATCACCTGGCTCGTCTATCGCCCGGCCTACAACTCCCGTTCGCGGCAGGATGGGCAGGATTACACCAGCACGATCAGCGGCATGGCGTCCTCGCAGCATGTGCGGATGATTTGGTTCGATTCCACGCCGCAGCTTTTAAATTACATCAACCACGGCCAGCCGCGCGACCGCGTGAAAATCAACGACCTCGAGTTCTTCGTGCACAGCAACAAGGCCTGCTTCCTCTTCGACTACTCGAACCAAATCGACAGCGCGTCGAAAGTCTGGCTGCACGAAAACGATCTCACGCAAATCAACCGTGGCATTTTCACGCGCGACGCGCTCGTGCGGAGTTGGGGCTGCCACACCGGCGAGAGCATGTCGTCGCGGTTCCGCTCCGCGACGGGCGTGACGATGTGGGGCCTCACCGGCAAGAGTCAGTATCTCACCGACGAACTGCCCGTCGCCGCCACCGCCGCGGGCCGCTGGACGCGGTGACGATCACCCGGCGATGCATGGCCTGCGGGATGGCGCGCGCGCTGGTGAAAAATATTCCTTTGCGTCCTTCGCGCCCTTCGCGTGAGGCTGCGTGATCGCGCCGCATATTTCCGGCGAGATTCCATTCAAGCCCACACCGATGACGCTCCAAGAATTGCAGACCATTTACCAAACGCCATTCTTCGAGCTCATCGGCCGGTCGCGGCAGGTGTATCTCGCGCATTGGAAAATGAACGAGGTGCAGCTCTGCACGCTGCTCTCGATCAAGACTGGCGGCTGCTCGGAGGACTGCGGGTATTGCGCGCAGTCGGCGCGCTACAGCACGGGCATTGAGCGCGAAACGCTGATGGCACCGGACGACATCGAGGCCGTTGCGATCCGCGCGAAGGAAAACGGCTCCACGCGATTTTGCATGGGCGCGGCTTGGAAGGGCGTGCGCAGCGGCGACCCGCGTTTCGAGAGCGTGCTGGAGAGCGTGCGGCGCGTCGCAAAGCTCGGCATGGAAGTGTGCGTCACGCTCGGCCAGCTTGGCGAAAAGGAAGCTGTGCAACTCAAGGACGCGGGCGTCACCGCCTACAACCACAACATTGACACCTCGCCGGAACACTACCCGAGCATCGTCAGTACGCACTCGTTTCAGGATCGCCTCGACACGATCGGCCATGTTCAAAAGTCCGGCATGAGCGTCTGCTGCGGCGGCATCATCGGCATGGGCGAGACGGAACTCGATCGGCTGAAAATGCTCGAAGTCCTCACGAACTTCGCCCCGCCGCCCGAGAGCGTGCCGATCAATTGCCTCATGCCCATGCCCGGTACGCCGCTCGAGGAGCAGCCGCCCGTGGATATCTTCCAGCTCGTGCGTCTCATCGCCACCACGCGCATCGCGCTGCCGCGGGCAAAAGTGCGTCTTAGCGCAGGCCGCACGCGCCTCACGCGCGAGGGCCAGGCGCTGTGCTTTTTCGCCGGAGCCAATTCGATCTTTTACGGCGACAAACTCCTCACCGCCGCGAACCCCGGCACCGACGCCGACCGCACGCTGCTCGACGATCTCGATCTCAAGCCGCAGCCCGCGCACACCGGCGAGCATCCCGCCGGCAGCGAGTGCGGCACGGCGATGGCGTGCCTCACTTAGACGTGCGTGGAGGCTCACGTTTGCGTTCCGCTGAGGTCGTTTAGGACCCGAGGTGGAGCACGTTTGCGCCCGCGGCATGCGGCATCCAGTCGAGATGCGTCGTGGTGATGATCCGCTGCGCATTCGCCGGCAGCGCGGCGAGCAGCGCGTTGCGGCGGGCGGGATCGAGCTCGCCGAAAATGTCATCGAGCAGCAGCAGCGGCGGTTCGCCGAAATGCCGCTCCAGCAGCCGCGCCGCGCCGAGCTTCAGCGCCAGCACGAGCGTGCGCTGCTGACCTTCGCTCGCATCATCGGCGCTGATGTCGTTCAGGAAAAACTGCACGTCATCGCGATGCGGCCCGACCGTGGTTTGCCGCAGCCGCGCGTCTTCGCGCTGCGCAGCCGCGAGCGCCTCAGAAAAATTCCCGCCGTCGCCCGGCGCGTATTCGAGGCGCAGCGATTCGGTCGCTCCGCTGATCGCGCGGTGCGCCGTCTCGCTCTCGCTTTGCAACTCGACGATCAATTTTCGCCGTGCGCCTGACACGTAGCTGCCATGTGCGATCAGCGGCGGGTCGAACGCCGCGATTTCCTTCCAGCGCGGCGACGGCTGCTTGAGCAGATGATTGCGCGAGCGCAGCGCGTGCTCGAAGGCGCGCAGTTCCGAGCGGTAGCCCGCGTCGCGTTGCATCCCCGTGAAGTCGAGGAAGCGCCGCCTTTTTTCCGCCGTGCCGCGCACCAGCTCGATGTCGTCATTGCCAAACCACACCACGCGCCCGATCTGCAGCCACTCCTTCGCGTTCGTCTGCTCCACGCCATCGAGCGCGAGTTTTTTCCGCTCGGGGCTGAAGTAAAATTGCAGATGCCGCGCGCCGTGAAAGCCATCGGTCACAAACCCGCGCCGCCCGTGCTGCACCACTCGCGCGCACTGCGTGATGCGCGGCGATTGCAGCCTTAGCAAAATGCACGCGGCCTCGAGCAGCGAAGTTTTTCCGCGCGCATTCGGCCCCACGATAAAATTCGCGCCCGGCGAAAACTCCGTCTCGAACTGCGCGAAGCAGCGAAAATGGCGAAGCGTGAGGCGACCGAGCATGGGCGCTACCAAGAGCACGTTTCGCGTGCCGCAGGGGAGCGCAATTTTCCGCAGGCCGGTTCCGCCTTGCGCCCCCTCGCGCCGCGCCTAGCGCGTGTCATGCACGTTTGATGGTGATTTTCGGGCGGTTGCTTTTTGTCCCGGAGGGACAGTGGAAATTAGCCGGTGGTCGAGCGAGCGCAGCGAGTGAACACCACCGGATCGCGATGGCAAAAACAACCGCCCCGGAGGGGGCGGCGGAAATCCCCACGAGCCGTTTTCCAGCGCACCCTCCGGGGCGCATCCCATTTTTCCGGCGATCCGGTGGTGTTCGCTGCGCTCGACGACCGGCTGATTTCCGCAATCCCTCCGGGACAAATGCAGGCGGCTCTCGCCGGAAACATCTTCCAAAGTGCATGACAGGCTCTAGCCTCCGCCGCCCACGAAAATGGAAAAACTTCCCGGCTTCCGCGACTTCTATCCCGCAGACTGCGCGCGGAGAAATTACGTGCTCGAAACATGGCGCGGCGTCGCGCGGCGCTACGGTTTCGTCGAGTTCGACGGGCCGGTGGTCGAGCCGCTTGCGCTCTATGAAAAGAAGAGCGGCGGTGAATTGGTCGGCCAGCTTTTCACCGTCGGTGCGATGGCCGGAAAAAGTGCGGGCGAGAGCGCCGCCGAGGCCAGCGGCGTCAAAGGCGCGCTGCGCCCCGAAATGACGCCCACGCTCGCGCGCATGGTCGCCGCGCGGGAGCGTGATTTCAAAAAGCCGCTGAAGTGGTTTTGCGTCCCGAATTTCTTCCGCCACGAGCGCCAGCAGCGCGGCCGGCTGCGCGAATTCTGCCAGCTCAACTGCGACATCATCGGCGAAGCCTCGCCCGCCGCCGATGCGGAATTGCTCGCGGTGCAGATCGACATGCTGCGCGCCTTCGGACTGACGGAGAAAGATTTCGTCGTGCGCCTTTCGAGCCGCGCCGCGTGGCAAAGTTTTTTCCAGACGAATGCGAAGCGCACCGACGGAGCCGCGCACACGGCGGAGGATGAGGACGAATTTTTCCAAATCGTGGACAAGGCCGAGCGTGCGCCGCAGGAAAAAACCGCCGCAGCGCTCGCGAAGTTCGGCATGACCGCGGACGCGCTGCTGACTTTCATGCGCAGCAAGGAGCCGACGGCGGAACTCGCGCCGATCCTCGCCGACTTGCAGGCGCGCGGGCTGGGCGCATTCGCCGAGGTGGACTACGCGATTGTGCGTGGCCTGGCGTACTACACCGGCGTTGTCTTCGAGGTTTTCGATCGCGCGAAAAACGAGCGCGCGCTCTCCGGTGGCGGTCGGTACGACCGGCTCCTCGCGCTGATGAGCGACGGCAAAGTGGATTTGCCCGCACTCGGCTTCGGCATGGGCGATGTGGTGCTGCTGAATTTGCTCGATGAAATTCCCGCGTCGCGCGTGAAAATGGAGGCGTGGTGCGCCGCGCAGCACGCGTGCGAAATTTTCGTCGTCCTCGCGAAAGAAGAACTCCGCCCGCAGGCGCTCGCGCTCGTGCAGGAATTGCGCGACCACGGCAAGCGCACGGATTTCTCACTCGCGCCCGCGAAGGTCGGCAAGCAATTCCAAACCGCCGAAAACCTCGGCGCACGGCTCGCTGTCGTCGTCGGCGACGAATGGCCGCGCGTGAAAGTGAAGACGCTCGCGACGCGCGAGGAGCGCGAACTTTCCAAGGAAGAACTGCTCGCGGTGTGAGTTGCAACAGCCCGTGCGCCTCCAACAAGTGGCGAACTTGAGTAAGGTCGTGGCATCCGGCACCGGATCCACATGCAAGTCGCTGCCGACGAAAGTGCGCATAATCACATTCCCAAGCGGAGATTGGGGCCGAGAGGGAAAGCAGCGGTAAGTAGCTCTGATCCTATTCTTGATTGCACTACCTAATAACTAGGTTTTTTCTCGAACGCGCCAATATCGGGGGCGGCGCCCTGTGGCCGAGAAGTCCCGGCAAAGTCGGGTGAAACAGTCCAACCAACGAGTGCAGTATCTATCGCGGGGCTGCCGGACCGCACCTGGTAATCTCCCGCTACGGCATCAAAGAACAGGGGATCTTTTTGGATGTTTTCGATATTACTCATTCCCATTTCAGGGTCGAGATCTAACGCTCCTGTCGGATTACCGAAGATAATATTTCCGCGCGTGACATTGCCGGAGCTGGCAGCGCCATAACGACGTGCCGCGACCCCCCAGCCAGAGTTGAAGGCGACGATGTTGCTGCCGATCAGGTTGTTATTTGAGGCGTATGAACTGCCACTGGCAACGATAATGCCTGCCTGCCAGTAGCGGCACCCGTTCTGGACGACAGTATTGTGGAAGATGTGCGCTGAAGAGGCGCTCGGGTAGAGGTGAATGCCGTATGCGAGATTCCGCTCAATGAGGTTATTGGCAATGAGGGTGCGTGCCCCTGCGCAGTAGATACCGTGCATGTAGTTCGCGAGCTCGGGTTTTCCGCGAATGCCATTGTCATGTATGTAGTTTCGTAAAACCCTCGCATCGTTTCCTGACACATTGAGTCCGGATTCGTAAGCGTTGCGGATCTCCAGGCGCGACACCTGATTGTTGTTCCCGCTAACCCGCAGACCGGTGCCGCCAACACACGCGCCGGGACGCCAAACTCCGTTTACAAACACGTCTTCAAATGATGAGGCCGCGGA
>JBBQJR010000034.1:0-14071 GCA_038326125.1 Chthoniobacterales bacterium | reverse complement strand
GACTCTCGGGATGCCGGGTCAAATTCCGCGCCGGCTTCAGCGTGCCCGCCGATGCGCCGCCCGCGTTTTTCGTCGTCGCGCACGACGACAAAACGAATCCGATCGAGGCGACGATGCTCTGGCTCGAATACAAAAAGCAGGGCATCCCCGCCGAGATTCACATCATGACAAAAGGCGGCCACGGCTTCGGCATGAGGAAAGCCGGGAACCCGATCAACGACTGGCCCGCGCGCTGCGGCGAGTGGATGAAGGCGACCGGCTGGCTCGACGCGCGCTGAGATCAACCGCGCACTAATTGCGGAGGCAGGACGACGCATCCTTCAGAAAATCACCGCGATGCTCACCCTTTTTCCCGGCGCAATTTTTCGGACGGGTTCTGGGCCGCAGGGGCGTCCCGGGCGTCGGCAGAGTGGCGGGCATCGCGTTTTGTGATTGGCCGCCGCGCGCGTCCGCGTTCAATGGCGCGCCATGAAATTCCTCCAGCCGGTTCTGCTTTCACTCACCGCCCTTTCGCTGCACGCCGCCGAGCCAATCACGCTCAAGCTCTGGCCGAACGGCGCGCCAGAACCGGAGGGTTTCAAGATGGATGCCGAGAAGGAAATCCCGAAGAAAAGCGACGCCGACGTGAAGCGCGTGACGAACGTCACCGAGCCGACCATCACCATTTTCAAACCCGAAAAACCGAATGGCACCGCGGTCATCGTCGCGCCCGGCGGCGGCTATGGCATCCTCGCCATCGAGCACGAAGGCACGCAGGTCTGCGAGTATCTGAACACGATCGGCGTCACCGGCATCCTGCTGAAATACCGCGTGCCCGCGCGCAGCAAAGACGATCCCTCGAAGCAGCCGCTGCAGGATGCGCAGCGCGCGCTCGGGCTGGTGCGGCATCACGCGGCCGAGTGGGGCGTGAAGCCGGATCGCGTGGGCTTCCTCGGATTTTCCGCGGGCGGGCATCTCACCGTGATGGCGACGCTGCACGCGAACGACCGCACTTACCCGACTGACGAAGCGCTCGATGTCGCCGACGCGACGCCGAACTTTTCCATCCCCGTCTATCCCGCGTATCTCGTCGCGAGCAAGGACGACACCTTTCACCTCAAGCCCGAAATCAAAGTCACGGAGAAATCCCCGCCGATGTGCCTCGTCCACGCGGGCGACGACAAAGGCATGACCAGCGCGAGCGGCAGCGCGCTGCTTTACCTCGAATACAAAAAGCTGAACCTCCCTGCCGAACTGCACATCTACGCGAAAGGCGGACACGGTTTCGGCATGAGAAAATCCGGTTTGCCGACGGCGGACTGGCTCGTGCGCGTCGGCGAATGGATGGGCAGCATGGGCTGGCTGTAGCCGAGCAGTTTCATAAAAATGCAGCCAGCGATTTTCGTCCCCGCTTGATTTCGAGCAGAAAAAGAGAACGACAGAGCGCGCCTGTCCGCGCCTCTCCGAGCCTCTCCGCGCCTATCCGCGCCTATCCGAGCATCCCGCAGCGCGAGGCGATCGTGCAAAGCTCCGCGACGGAATGCGCGCCGAGCTTGCCCATCAGGTGTTCGCGATGATGCCGGACGGTGTGCGGCGAGACCCCGAGCATCTCGGCGATTTGCTCCTTGCTGTAGTTTTTCACCACGAGGCTGAAGACCACATGCTCCACATCGGAGAGCGCGCCGCGCCCTTCGTCGGGCTCCTGTTTCCACACTTCCGCGATGCCGGGTGAAATATAGCTCCCTCCCTGCACCGCGGCCTCGAGCGCCTTTTGCCAGCAGCTCAGCTCATCATTCTTCGAGACAAAACAGGCCGGTGACGCGCCCATCGCTTCGCGGATTGCGGCGGCATCGGTGCTGCCGGTGAAGAGCACGGCGCGCGTGTGGATGCCCCGCGTCCGCAGCACCCGCAGCAGCCCCGGCCCGCTCAGCCCCGGCAAGCCGACATCCACCCAGAGCACGGTCGGGTCGGCGAGTGGAATGGATTTCAGCGCCTCCGTCGCATTCCGCGCGGTCCCGGAGATTTCGCAGGGGAGCAAAAGCGGCAGCGCACACTCCAGCGTCCGAAGGATCGCTACATGATCGTCCACAATGAATAACTTCGGCTTCATAACATACACATACTTGAAAACGGGCTCCGCTCGGATTGGAAAAGCGGATTTCACATGGTAACGCAATGCAAAAGCGTCAGCGAGCGCGGTCGGTCAGAGTATAAAGTGCGGTTCGGGCGGAATCCCGGGCATGGGACGAACGTCCCACAAAGAAAGGGCCAATTATCCCATACCGGCCAAGCGGGAAACATTGCAAATCTCCGCGCAGTGCGCATCACGGAACGCTGCGCAAATCCGAAATCGCCAAGCCCATACATCGAAACCGTCGGCCAAAAAAGCGGTCATGGTTTTTCTCACCCAAAAGTCCATATCCCATGAAATTCAGACTCCTTCCCATCTGTCGTCTTGCTCCGGCCCTCTTCGTGGCGGCCTTCGGGCTGAAAACCGCCTCGGTCGCAGATCCCGTGCATCCCGCCCCGGAGGCGGTTCCGGCAACAACGTCCGCCCCCGCACCGATGCCGTCGGCGGCAAAGAAAAACCCCATCTTTGATCGGGTCAAAGCCCTGCGGGACAAGGCAATTCCCGGAGAGCCGCTCGATGAGCCGCTCGGAGGCAAAACGCTGCACGGCACGCCGATCACGCCACGCATCCCCGAATGCTTCCCGGCGGAGACGCGCGATCTTTTTTGGCAAATGGACATGGTCTCGGCGGGCAAAGACGCGCCGCTGCAGCCGCTGAATTTCGACACCAACGGCGATGGTAAAATCGACGAGCAAGAGCGCAACGCCATCCGCGGCCGGAACACTTGGTTGCTGTGGGGCGGTGGGAATGAGGGATTCTGGAACTGGCTCGCGCAGGATGGCTACGGCATCACCGATTTCCTCGTGATGCTGGACTCGCGCAAGCGCGGCAACCGCTTCGTCCGCGCTGGGCTGATCAATCAACCCGGCTACAAGGCAAACGCGGATCCTTCCCAGCGCATCCTCGGCCTCTATCTCGATGTCGCCGGCGACGAAAGCCAGCCTAACTCTGACCTTCCCGCAGGCTATGCCAGCATCGGCCATCTCCTGAAACCCCCGCCGTGGGACGCGGATGCCAAGCGTGCCGCAAGGCCGAGAGACCACGCGGGCCGGGAGTTATTCGAGCCGGGGGACCGCGCGCTCTACGATGGCATCGTGACTAAGTTGACCAAGATGGGCGACGGCGTGGACTATACCATCTACGGCTACCCGAGCGGCATTTTCGGACTAAGGCTGTTCTTAAACCCAGACTTCTTCGGCATCGGCGACGGTCCCAAGACGGCCCGCGCCTATTGGAAGACGCGCGTGGAAGGAACCAATGACCGCTACTACAACGACCCGTCCATTCAGCAGGATCCCAAACTCGTGCGGCCTTTCCGCGTCAGCGTGTCGTGCGGCTTTTGCCACGTCGGCCCGCATCCGCTCAATCCCCCGCGCGATCCCGAGGCGCCCGATTGGGCGAACTTATCCTCGACCATTGGTGATCAGTATTGGAAGCCGCAACCGGCCTTTGGCAATTTGCAGACTGGCAATAGTTTCCTATACCACTTCCTCGCAAGCCAGCAGCCGGGAACGGTGGATACTTCCTTGGTCAGCACGGACCACATCAATAACGCCAATACGATGAACGCGATCTTTGAAATCAATCCCCGCCTCGCGCGCGCCGGTCAGAATCCCGCCGAGCGCGAAAGTGCGGAGAATGTGCGCGTGAAGAGCATCGAGGATCCGGCGACGGCCATCAAAGGCGACAACCAGGACTGGCGGCATACGCCGCGCGTGCTGCTGGATGGTTCGGATTCCATCGGGGCGTTTGGCGCGCTGGCCCGCGTCTTTCTAAACATCGGGACCTTCTACGAGGAGTGGGCCACCTGCCACAATCCGCTCATCGGATTTAAGAAGCAGCGACCCTTCCGCCTCGCGGTCTGCCAGCAAAACTCTGTCTATTGGCAGGTCAACGAACGCTATCGCACCGACTATCTCGCCGCGTTCTTCACCATGAAATACAACGCGGCCAATCCACAGGCGGCCGCCGGTCCGGTGCCGCCCGCCATCACTCCTCACTCCAGCACGCAGCCGATGAAACTCGCGGCGGTGAAGGAGCCGGACGGCAGGACGCCAAACATCGTCGCGCAAAAGGCGCTGGCGCTCAATACCCCGGAGCAACGCATCCACGGCCGTGAAGTCTGGCTGGAAAGCTGCGCCATCTGCCATTCGAGCAAGCAGCCCGACGGGTTTGCGCTCACCTTTGCACGGAAAGCCGGCGGTGAAACCTGGGCTGTGCAGCCTGCGCCGAAAAATGCGTCCTATGTCCTGCCGATGGACAGTGGCGACTGGCTGGCCTTCAAGCGGAGTGCCGCCTATTCTAACTACAAGACCCGCCTGCTCGACATGGTCAAACAAGCGGGCCCGCTCGACGGGGATCCGCTGACGGATAACCATGCCTTTTGGACCAATAACTATCTCGGCACCGACATCCGTATCCCCGTCACGCTCGTCGGCACCAACTCGGGCCGCTCGATGGCCACCAACGGCATCGCCGGCAGCGTGTGGGATAACTTCAGTTCGCTTACTTACAAAGAGCTTCCATCCGTCGGCGCGATCAGCTTCTTCAATCCTATCACCGCCACCGGCGCCAGCTATCAGGCACCGGGCGGCGGGCGCGGCTACTATCGGCCAGCCTCGCAGGTGAGCCTTTGGGCCACGGCACCTTTTTTGCATAATAACTCGATGGGCGTCTATCTCGGCGATCCATCCGTCAAAGGTCGCATGGTGCAGTTCATGGATGCCATCCGCCGCATGTTATGGAGTGCGAAGCGCCCGAGTCGGTCGCTCGTCCTGTCGGCCGATGAACTAAAATGGCTTGGCGAAGTGCAAGGCAGCGATGCCAAACCCATCGCTCCCGACCTCGTCGTGACACGCCCCGGCGACCTGCGGGGCAGCGGGTCGGAAGCGGCGGCGAACGACACGGGATTCATCTATCGCCTGCCGCAGGATGCCTATGTCCAGTTCGCCGCGCCTTTCGTGCGTCCGCTGCTCGAAGGCGTCGCGGGTAAGTGGGTCACGTCATTCATTTCGCGCTGGCTGTGGATTGTCCTGGCCGTGCTGCTGCTCTGGCTTGCTTGGAGACATCGGCCTCGCTACCTCGGAATAACCTTGATCGGCATTGCGGTCCTAGTTGCCGGCCTGCTGGCGCTCAGCGGACTCGGCGGCGGCGGCATCACGGTCGGCGTTCTGCTCATGGGCGCGACCCGGCTGCTTGAGCTTAGTTCGTGGGAATGGTGGGTGCTTGCGGCCATCCTCGCGGTTCTGGGAGTCATTTTTATCCAAGCCAAGCCGGACCGCGATCGGACTGCGCACATCCTGCTCATCTTGGTCCTCCTCGGCATAACCTATGCCGTCGCGCGCATGACCCAGGCTTTCTGGCCGGTTGTCATCACGGCTCTCGTCGCGCTGTGGCTTGCATGGAAATGGAAGCCGACGCTCCCGGGCTTTTCACGCGCCTTTTTTCTCCTGCTCGCCTTGCTGGTGGCCGCGATCGGCTGGGCGGCAGATAGCTTTGTCAATGGCCGGGCCTCGCTGAAAGTCCCGCTGGCGCACATTACCATCGGCCCGTTTCCGGTGCAGGTCGGACCTATCCCGCGCGGGACGCCGGTGAACCTCATGATGAGTATGGATCCCACTTCGCCGAAACTTCCTCGGGCGCTGGTCTCGATGATCCTCGCGACCGCGGAAATCAAGAAGAACCACCTCGTCGGAGAGGAGGCATGGAAAGTATTTTCCCAGCGCGCCGGTCAGCAGCTCTTGGATGCAAGCAAATGCCCGGACTTCGTGTTGGACCGCGGGCATCTGTTTGGAGAAACGCTCAACGCGGACCCGGCAAAAAATGACGAGGACAAGGAAGCGCTCATCGCTTTTCTCAAGACGCTCTAAACCGAGAAGCGATTAATCTCTGAACTCTCCCGGTTATGGATGATTCCCACTCCACTAAGACCGTCGCGGCCACGGAAGCGACTCCCCAGGCGATGATCAATCAGGCGTCACGCAGGAAGGGCTCGCCCTTCGACTTCATCATTGTCGGCTCCGGCGCGGGGGGCGGCCCCCTCGCCTGCCGACTCGCGCTTGCTGGCAAGCGCGTGCTGCTCATCGAGGCAGGCCAGGATCCGAAGTCTGCCGGCGAGGTGCATGATGCGCCGGGCTATCACGCCGCGGCCACCGAGCATCCGGACATGAGCTGGCAATTCTCTGTGCGCCATTATGCCGACACCGCGCGGCAAAAGGACGATCATAAGTATGACACCGACCCAAAGCGCGACCCGGATGGGACCGGCGGTATCTTCTATCCGCGCAGTTCCGGACTCGGCGGCTGCACCGGGCATCACGCGATGATTGTCATCCGGCCGAATGACCGCGACTGGGAGGACATTGCGGATCTGACCAATGACGATTCCTGGCGCGCGAAGAACATGCAGCCCTACTTCGCCAAGTTCGAGCAATGCCTCTATATCGAGGAATACCGCGGCTTTCTCGCGAATCTCCTCGGCGGGGTCACGCGCCTGTGGGCGCGCTTCCTCAAGTTTTTAAATCCAAAATCCGTGCTCGATCAGGGCGGGCATGGAGACAAAGGCTGGCAGCCGACCAGCTTTATCTCCCCGCAACTCATCAGCAAGATTACCGCGAAGGACAACTTATTCGCGACTGTCCTGATAAAGTCGGCCATTCAAGTAATCGAGAAGACCAGCGGCCTCTTTGCCACCATCAAACGCCTGCTCCTCCAGATTGGATTGGTTCGGCTATTCGATCCGAATGATGTCTCCACCCGGGCGGCGGGCGCGGACGGCGGCGTGTATCTTATTCCCACGGGCATCGGGGGCGCAACGACGCGCGACGAAAATGGAGACTCTCTCAAAGGCTGCCGCGCAGGAGTCAGGGAGTTTATCCTCCAGACGCAGCAGGCGCATCCGGACAAGCTGGTCATTGCCAGCGGAGTTCACGTGATGCGCGTGCTGTTCGATGACACGGTGACTCCGCTGCGCGCCATCGGCGTCGTAGGAGTCAAAGGCGACCATCTTTACAAGGCCAGCCCGCTGCATCGGCAGACGGCGGGGTTGGAAGTGGAATTCTTCACGCGCGAACCAGGCGGCGAAGTCATCCTGTGCGGCGGTGCCTTCAATACTCCGCAACTGCTCATGCTTAGCGGCATCGGCCCGGCGGAGGACTTGGCAAAGCTCGGCATCAAGTCGCGCGTCCAGTTGTCGGGCGTGGGGAAGAACTTGCAGGATCGCTACGAAGTGGGCGTAGTCAGCGAACTGCGCGAAGACTTGGCCACGCTCGATACTGCGAGCTTCATTCCCGGTGATGAGAAGGACAAGGGCCGCGCGGAATGGGTCAACAAGAAGGAGGGACTCTATGCCACCAATGGCGGCACAGTTGCGATCCTGCACCGCTCGTCGGCCGCGGACGGAGATGAGCCCGACCTGTTCACCTTTGGCGCGCCGGCGGCTTTCCGCGGCTACTATTGGAAGTGGTCGCAGGAACTCTTCCGGCCCGTGAAAGGTGCGGCGAACGATCAGCATAATCTCTGGTCCTGGGTTATTCTCAAAGCGTACACGCGCAACAATGGCGGCACCGTGAAGCTGCGCAGCGCGGACCCATTCGAGACGCCGGCGATCTGTTTTCACTCATTTGACGAAGGCGCAACCAAGGGCTGGGAGAAGGATGTCACGGCTCTCGTGGAAGCGGTGACCGCCGCAAGGGCGATCAATGACGTAGCCGGTTCCCCTTTCGCGCGGGAAGTGCAGCCCGCAAGTTATCTTGCGGAGAAGAATGCGGAAAGGCGCGCGCAGGGACTTGAGGAATGGGCGCTGCGCGACTGGATCAAGAACGAGGCTTGGGGACACCACGCGTGCGGCACCTGCCGCATCGGCAGCGATGCCTGGCAGAAGAACGCCGCAGAACTCAAGGACCGCGGCGCGGTTTTGGACAGTCATTTCAAAGTGCATGGCGTGCAAAGTCTGCGCGTGGTGGATGCGTCGGTCTTCCCGAAGATTCCCGGCTACTTCATTCTCGCGCCTATTTTTATGGTGAGTGAAAAGGCCGCGGAGACAATTCTGCAGGAAGGCCGCGATGCCAGTTATCCCGACGTCATCCGACTGATCGAGCAAGACGCTGTTCGCCAGCGCCGGGCGGCCGCGTTTGTCAGTGAAGACAATGTGCGCAAGCCTGCGGAAACTGTCACCGCCGCGACCTCCCATTTAGCGGCACTTAGTTCGTCCATTCCTCCGATCACTAAGTCTGCCTCCGCCGAGTTAGTGGATCAGGAACCGAAGAACTTGGTCGGCCTGGCGTTTTCGGGCGGCGGAATCAGGAGCGCGACTTTCTCACTCGGAGTGCTGCAGGCTTTGGCGAAAAAGGACCTGCTGCGACACGCGGATTACCTCTCCACCGTTTCCGGAGGAGCATTCACGGGGAGTTTCCTGGGCCGGCTCTTCATGCGCCCGCGCGTCACCAAGGCTTGCGATCCGGTCGGGCGTGTGCAGGATATTTTGCAAGACTGCGGCAGCGGGCCGCTGCGCTGGCTGCGCGTGCAGGCGAACTACCTTTTTGCCAGCGGCACGGATGATTGGCTCATCATGCTGGGCATCTTTTTTCGCAATATCCTCACGATTCACCTCGTGATCGCCGCGCTGCTGCTCGCGATTTTTGGCACATTGGCGGGCATCGGGCCGCGTCTCAATGTGGCGCTGAAACTAGCGCCTGCGGAGACAGTGGCGGAAGTAAAGGCGCAGAAGCTGGCGGACGCCACGGGCGACAAGTCTCCGCTCGGCGGCAAACGCCGCGACGCGCGCAAGCAGTCGGCGGCGAAGCAAGCATTGCAGCCTTCCGCCACGGCACCTCAGCCGGAGTTCGCCAAGGCCGCCGAGGCGATGCGTTTCGGTTTGCCGGATTGGATCACGCCGTCGGCTTGGTGGTGGCTGCCGGTGGCCGCGTTCGGATTGGTGATCGTGCCGATGAAATTTGGCTATTGGCTGGCACCTAAGAACCGATCCTACCGCCCGCATCCGCCGCATCCGCTGGCAGCGTGGGTGATCCTGCTCGCCGGCGCTTCCGCGGGGCTCGCGCTTCCCGGCTATGGGCGCTGGGCGGGCGGAGCACTGATCATCCTTGCCTTGGCCTGGCTGTGGCAGGAACTGGCGCGGCGCGGCCTTGCGGAAAACAATATCAGCCAATGCCGCACCGAAGGCACGACGGTGCGCAATCGGTTAAGTCGCGGCGTGGGTGAGGCACTGGTGATTTTCGCGATCCTGCTGCTCTGGGTGGTGCTGGACACGCTGGCTGGGAGCATCGCCAGCAGGCGGCATCTCCCCGAGATGATCACCGCACTGGTCGCATTGTCGCCGACGCTGCATCTGTTGCGTTCTTGGGCGGAAAAACTTCTACCGAAGGGCAAAGGAGCGAGCAGCCTAACTCTCATGAAAATGGCCGCGGTCATTATCGCGCTGGTGCTGATTTTTCTCGTGGATGTCATTGCCCACAGCCTCTTCGCGACGGGTGAGTCGGCCTCGGCATGGTGTGCCATTGTCTTTGCCTGGCTCTTTTCGCTGACCATCGGCCGGGCATTTGACTTCCTCAATCTTACCTCGCTGCAAGGCACCTATGCGGCGCGCATTGTCCGCACTTTCCTCGGAGCATCCAATGAGGCTCGCACTGTCGGCACGACTAATATCGCGGCGGATGTCTCCATTTCGGATCCAAAAGACGACCTGCCTCATGCAGACTATCGCCCGGAGGAACAAGGCGGACCTTTGCACCTGATTTCGGTCTGCGTGAATGAGACGGTGGATCACGCTTCGCAGCGCGAGATCCGGGAAGCCAAGGGACTGCTGATGACGATTGGTTCCTTTGGAGTCAGTGTGGGCAGGCGTTACTTTGCACGCTGGACGCAGCCGGGGGACAAGCTTCCGTGCTGGCTGCGCCGACGCCGCTGGCTCGAAGGGCTGGATGGCGAAGAAGGTGCCCCGCCCGCGCTGGAAGCTATCCGGCTTAATTCCGACCCAAATACCTTTCACCCGCTCGCGCGGCAGGATAATAGCCCCGCGGTGGTGCAATCACTAACCCTCGGTGACTGGACGGCGATTTCGGGTGCGGCCTTTTCCACCGGCCTTGGCAGGGCGTCAAATCCGCTGCAGGCGCTTTTCTTGGGCTTGGTCAATCTGCGACTCGGCTTCTGGTGGCACTCAGGCATCCTGCCGAATGAGCGGCCCGGGCGCTTTCCGGGCAACCTGTGGCGGCGCATGAAGGAATGGCCGGGCAAATGTTTTAGAATGCACCAACTGCTCCTCCGGGAATGGCGCGCGCGCTTTGACGGACCCTCAATGGAATTCTGGAACCTGACGGACGGCGGTCATATTGATGACAGCGCCGTCTATGAACTAATCCGGCGCAAGCTGGCTTTCATCATTTGCACGGATGCCAGCCGGGATCTGGGTTACAGCTTTGAAGATGCCGCCACGCTCGTGCGGAATGCGCGGGTGGACTTCGACGCCGAGATCGAATGGGTCAGCCCGGAGGAATTGACGCGGACAACTCTGCCGGCATTAGTCGCGGATTGGGTGAACGTGGCGGAACTCGGCCTGCTCAAGGACATCAAGGGCAATATGTCGGGCGGCGGGCCGGGCACTAAACATGGAGCCATCGCACGCATTACTTATGCCCGGGAAACCGACGAGACGAGGAAGGTGGGCTGGCTGCTGCTCATCAAGGCGAGTCTCACGGGATGCGAAGCGCTGGATGTCACGCAGTTTGCGGCCGCGGATGCGGAGTTCCCGCAGGACTCCACCGGCGATCAAATCTATGACGATGCGCAGTGGGAAAGCTATCGCCAGCTCGGCTATGCCGCGGCATGCGCCATCATCCGTGACCGTTGATTTAAGAAGACATTCCACTTATGAAACCATCTGTTTTCACAAGCACGCTCGCCGTCATGGCGTCCGGTCTTCTTAGTCTGCGTGCCCTTGCCTCGGACCATGCGGACCCGATGAGCCTGAATGCCTTCAAGCCGCAGGATGACCCTGTGGCCAATATCACGGACTTGCACGCCTTTGTCGTGGATAAGGACCGCCGACCGATTCTGGACGCAGATCGGATGAAGGATGCGGACCAGCTCGTCATCAGCCTTTGCGTGCGCCGGCGGCTGCTGCCGTGGCAAATCGAGGGCATTGGCAAGGAAGTGCCGAAGTATTCCTTCCGCGTCCATCTCGACCTGAATCCCGAGGTGCGTTTCTTTGCTCCCAATAAGACACGCGATGGCCGGGACTATGCGGGTGCCTTGGAAGCGGCGGGCAAGGAAATCCCCGCTGCCACCGAGGCGCGCGATGCGGCGCGGAAGGCATTTCCCGGCGAGCCGAGCCAGCGCGAGAAGACGGCGCAGGCGCGGCTGGAACAGTTGCTTGCAGCACGCGGCACTTTGGTCGCCCAGCATCAGGCGGATGAATCCATGCAGCGGCTTTATGGCGGGATCATTGGAAATCCAAACGCCATCGCGGAAGAGGCGCTGCTCGATTTTCAACTCAAATTTTCCCCTGACGGCGAGAACTCCGAGGCCTTGCTGGCCGGTGCGCGATTCGACGGCATCCCCGGCGAAATCAATATGGTGAGCGAGGCGCGGCGTTCGCGCGACGGGATGCGGGATGTCGCTGCGACGCGGCCGTGGAAGGCCGGGGCTATCAATGTGCAGACGGGCGTGTTTGATGACCCCTTCATCTTCCCACGGTTTTTTCGGAGTAACATTGTCGGGATTGTTAGCAGCATTCCGCTGAAGTCCATCCGCCGTCCGGACGGCACGGCCGCAGGCAATGGTCCCATCCTTATTTGGGCGACCACCCACGGACCCGATGGCCGGCAAAGTGATCATGTCGGGCGTTCGCTGCGCTCGCAATTGCCGCGCTTTGGCTATCTTAACGGGCTGCATCCTGCGCAGCATGTCGCCGCGATCACGCGCGTGCATGAGGCGCCGACTTTGCTGGAAAATATCCTCGCCACCTTCCTCGCGCCGGTGGAGGCGCACCGCCACTATGACAGCGCGCCGGACGTGATGATCTATGATCTCAGCAAGCCGCCCAAATTCCCCAATGGCCGCTGGCTGGAAGATGATGTCGCCGGGACGCTGGCGAACGCGGGCGAGCCGCTGCTGCTGGAGCTATCCTATGCCGAGTCGCGGCAGTTCCCGCGCGCGACGACGAATGACAAGCCTTTCCGCAAAGACTTCCCCTATCTCGCACCGCGCTGGACGACTTTGGAAACCAGCGAACATGCGGCACCGGGCACGACTTTCGCAGGCGACTTTGCCGTGCCGAATGCGCCGGACAGCGCGGCTATCGGGTTGCCAAACTTTGTCCCGGAAGTCTGGCAAAGTCTTTGGCTCGGGCTGCTTCTCGCTGTGCTCCTTCTCGGCGTGCTGGCGTGGCTCGCGGTGCGCGGAGTCTTGCCGAAGCTCGCAATGACCGTGCTCGTCGTCATCGGAGTATGGATGCTCGCGCCCATCAAGGCGCCGCAACTATTGCCGATCCAGAAAGGTTCCACGGGGCAGCCGCAGAACAAACTGATGCGCGTGTTACTTGGGGGAGGACTGATTGGAGTGTTGGGCGTGGGAACATTATATGCCCTGGGCATCCGGCGGGGGCTGGGAATCGCGGCAAGGGAAAGTCTGCAACCGTTGGGGGAGCAGCGTGAGGTCCCAACTGACCGCCAATATACGGGCTCGACCTTTATGGAGGTGCAGGACGCAGTGATGGCGGAACCTTACTATGGCAGCATCTGGGGCGAGCCTGGACAAAGACCGCTACCGAATTACCCGACGACTTTTGCCTCGGTCGCACAAGGCATGTTTTCACTGACGAAGCGGTTCTTATTCAAGGACGCGGCGGAACGCACCATCGCCAGCCATGCAGACCTCCGCTGGGGCGGGCCGGAGAGGAAGGGCGTGCAGCGGATGGTGCATCCGAATGGCATCTGCCTCTCAGGCGTGTGGGAGATTCGCGAGGAAACTAATTACACGGGTTACTTTGCCAAAGGCGCGAGAGGCCTGGTGATCGCGAGATATTCCTCGGGATTATCCGCGGTGCGCGGCCGGGCACGCACCCTTTCGATGGTGGGGAAGGTCTTCCCGACGACTAACCATGCGGAGAAAGTCAGGCCGGCGAG
Organism: Chthoniobacterales bacterium; assembly: GCA_038326125.1. Lineage (GTDB taxonomy): Bacteria > Verrucomicrobiota > Verrucomicrobiia > Chthoniobacterales > Chthoniobacteraceae > SXWH01. The sequence goes on along the minus strand of JBBQJR010000034.1, from coordinate 823 downwards.
TTTCATCACGCAGGAGGACTTGGGCGGCACCTTTAGCCGGAGCATCCATGATGCGCTGCTGCGGAATGCGCCGAGTATTACTCCGCTGAATCGCGGCTTCGGTCTGGGCACGCTGCTGCTTACGGCGTTTGCCTTCATGCGCGTGGACCTGCGCAATACGATCCGGCAGCTCTACGAGATCGCCGAACTAAACAAGCCGCCGGGGATGCCGACGCGCTGCCCGCAATTCATACAGCTCAGGGTCATCAGCAAACCAATCGGCAGCGAGGACGAAACGGCGGATTTTCGCGACGAAGTGCTTACGCAAATCTACGACCGCGGCAGGACTGGCTGGCAGCGCGACTTAGTCTTCCAGATCGAAGTATCCGACCTCGGCGAGGTGCGCGGGCTGCTGAACAAGCGACTGGAAGGCGCGGCATGGAAGCCGATCGGGACGATTACCTTTAGTCAGGCGGCGGCGTCCTATAACGGGGACTTTGTCATCCACTTTCACCATCCGAAATGGAGGGAAGACCCGAACGATCCGGCATCGGAGCCCGGACCGGGAAAGCTGGGGCGGGCTGCGAATTGGGTTTCGGGAAAGCTAACCACGCTCGCGGGATTTATTGCGAAGAAGCATTAGGAACCACTGATTTAATCGCGGATTCCGAAGTCGAGTTTTCTTCGGAGATGATTTTGACCGCGAAAGTCACGAAAAGCGCGAAAGAAACAGGCGGGTTGCTTCTTTCACTTTCGCTTTTTTCGCATGTTTCGCGGGCCATTTGATTTTATCAGCGGTTCCTTAGAGCAGCTTGCCGTGGGCAACCGGGAGCACGGCGCACGC
>JBBQJR010000033.1:0-14205 GCA_038326125.1 Chthoniobacterales bacterium | reverse complement strand
ATGGAAATCGCCTCCTGGTGCGGGGAAGCTGCGCTGCCACCATGCCACGCCGCATCCGCCCATGGGGAAGGCTGGAAGCCTGGCAGCGGCGCGATGGGACCATGCCTGCCCGGTCTGTTCCCAAGCCCGCAGCGAAGGGAGTCTGGTAGGACGGGATTCACAGGATGGCAGGATTTCGCCGGAGCCATTCTCGTGAATCCTGTGACGGGCGGCCCCATTTTGTCGCGCCGCCTTCGGGCCTTTGCCTTCCGGTGGCGGTCGTTCCCAGGGCGACGCTCGTGCCTCGCTGGCCTTGGGCTGGCTTGTTTGCAGGTCTTTGGCCCTCAGCGCCTGACAACCTCAAAGTGCATGACACGCTCTAGAATTCCCCATCCACCACCCTGTAGAAGTAGAGCGTCGCAGTGGTCCGATGTGGTTGCCACACTTCAGCGCGGGCGATCATCTCCTTCGGTTTCGGTGTGGTCTTCATCCCGTGGAGAGTCCCAAATCCCCTGGCGCACGGGAAAGTCATTCACCGGCCACACGTCAGCGCGACCGAGAGTGAAGATCAAAAACTTACCGAAGGCTCAGTCACTCTTGCTGAGGTGGGTGATGGCGGTGGCGAACATGCGGTTGAGACTTGCTTCGATTTTACACGTCCTACAACCTGCGGTGTGATGGAAAGCGAACCAAATTTGTGAAATTACACTGGAATCCCAAACGATATTTAAGTGAGGCTTGGACTCATCTCCGTGAACTGCGGGATGCGCCGCACGCCGTTGCCGGGGGTGTCGCAATTGGCATGTTTTGGGGATTTACACCCCTAACTGGCTTGAAAACCTTGCTGTCGATTCTCACGGCCTGGACGTTGAGGTGCAGCAAGATTCCAGCGGTCATCGCTGTCGCGTTGCACGATATTTTGATTCCTGTGTGGCCGGTGATCCTTCGTTGGGAATATCAACTGGGATTTTGGATAGTGAATAATCCGCATGAATTTCCACCGCATCTCGCCATCAAACACCTTCACCTCGCGGAGCTATGGCACTGGAAAACCTTTCAACTTTTGTGGCCGACGTTTGTTGGTTCGTGTGTGATTGGACTACCCATAGGACTCATCACCTACTGGGTTGTCGAAAGGCTGCTCGAAAGGTATGAGAGAACGCATCAGCGGCACCTTAACCCACCATCGTAGCGAGACGCTGATGGGGACATGTTACTTCCACCGCACACTATGTAAAAGCTGAGCCAGATGCACGCTCGCTTTTTCGAGTTGCCTCTCACCTCAGATTTACCGTGCGCTCGAAAAACGGGAGCTGATGCAGACCGGCGCTCAGATGCTCGCACTGATGATCCCAAGAATCGCTGCGGTTGCTTTCATCGGCTTTCACCACTCGACGTGCTGATTGCCGGAGCCTCAGTTTTCTTGCGCTGCCGGAAGCTTGTCATCGGATGATGCGTCCACCTCTTCACTCGACAGCGATTTAGGGAATATGAAATCCCGCCATCAACAAGGGGAAACGCAACCCGAACCGGATCCCGCGAAGTCTCCGAGCGAACAGAACCTTGCAGTTCCTCGTCTCCAGCCCACGCACCATGACATCTCGGTATTGGCGTATGAATTCTACGAGAATGGGGGCCGCCCCGACGGGTGTGCTGAAGTGCATTGGATCGCGGCAGAGCGCTTTCTGCAACAGGGCCAAACAGATTGATGCAATGAACGGCGATTGGAGAGCTTGATGGGAGAAAGTTATCTGATGCTAAAAGCAGCCAGTCCGATGTTGGGGGGATGTCGGCGGCTGAGGATTTTAACCTCACTTGGTATATTGCCAAGTTTCAGCGCATTACCGCTAGCCGCCGGTTGATTCTGCAAAGTTGCAGACGGGGGGAGATGCAGAAAATTCAATGTCAGGCTGTTTGTCGGTTTGAAGAAAATGCGATTGGTTCCGTCGAGTAACTCGATAACCAAGAGGTTACCACACGAAGCGGATAGACCATCAAGCCGAGTGACCCAATGGCTTGAAGAATTGTTCACTGCCGCTTCTGTGCGGAGGCTTTCCAAACTGAGCAGCACGATGTCCTCATTGCGGGACAACGAGCATCTGCACGACACCGTGTGATCATGGAGATCGTGGCCGTTTGTCTGTTCCTGACGGCGTTCGGGCGCATCGTTTATCTGGCCACTCACCATCACAAACTGACGGATCATGCAGAGGAATGCAGTTCGGTCTTGTGGCGGTGATGGATTCGCAGAGACTGGCGCATGACGACGACTGCCCCAGCAACTTCCCTGTGGACTCGTTGGCGTTGCCCGTATCGTGCCGTGATTCTTGTGCTGAGTGTGCTCGGGTTACTCTGCCTGTTCTGGTTCGCGTCACGTTATCCGCAGCTCTACCAAAAGGCGGCGCATGTCGGGCAGGATGTGGCGAGCATGGCATTTGGCAGCGAGGTGTTGCATGTGGAGGCAACGATGCCGTGGTGGAAGAAGATTTTTTTTACCGCGATCAACTGGCTCGACAGCATGAAGATCGGGATGAGCTTCGCTGTGGCATTCGGCGCTTTGCTGCACACGATCCTCAAATACTACCCTTTGAAGATCGGATCGAATCTCCACCTGAACTCCGTCAAGGGCGCGCTCATCGGAGTTCCGGCAGGCGTCTGCGCGAACTGCTCGGTGCCGGTTGCGTGTGGAGTGACGCGAGGCAATGGTCGCATCGAAGTGGCACTCGGTTTCCTGTTCTCATCCCCGAATTTCAACCCGGTCGTGCTCATGATGACATTCACCGCGCTACCGCTGGCGATGGCGGTTACGAAGTATGCCGTGCTCTTGTTCGTCATCGCGGTGCTGGTGCCGGGCGTGATCAAACTGTTGGAACGTCGCAGCCCGATGAAAGTGCTCACGACAGACGATGAAGGAGCAGCGTGCGTGATCACGCCGTTCGCACTGCCATGCACTGAGCGTTTTTTCGATGTGCTCGGTGAACTGGCGAAGGAGTTCGTGCGCAACGCTTGGATGCTCATCAAGCCGACACTCACAATCATGCTGCTGGCGAGCATTTTATCCGCCGCTCTTCTGGTCCTTGTGCCGTGGGCCTCACTCCTGATGAATACCGCGCCACTGATGATGTTGCTCGTTGCTCTGCTCGCGACCTTCATGCCTGTGCCGATTGCCTTGGATGTGATGTTCGCCGCACTGTTGCTTCGCCAGGGAGTGGCGCATGGCTACGTCATGATGTTCGCGATGACCCTCGGAATCTACAGCATCGTGCCGAGCATCTACCTCTGGCGTGAAGTATCGAAGCCACTGTCCGTGATCCTGTTCGCGTTCTTCGCACTCGTCGGCTGGATCTGTGGAATGATCTTTTAACGATCATACCCGCTTCACCCGACCCGCAAAACAACCCGACCTTCAATTGTGACCGCCAGCGCATTTTGCTCGAGCGGGCGCGGTGATGGGTGGGCTGAAAATGGTCACTTGAAACTGAAGATCCCTGCCCGTCTCGGTCAGTGCCTTCGTTCAAAATCGATCAGGAATATGGGTCGCTCACCCGTGAGCAAAACACAGGTAGCGAGACCGTGACAAAACGTGACAAACTCAGGCCCTTTTCGTGACCTTCTGCGACCTTTCCGAATCTCTCTCTGAGAACTTCATTTTCTTAATACCCTGATTTTGAATTTTTTGCGTATTTTCGACCGGTCGCATTTCGAGTCCCCGATACGGATTCAAATCCCGTCCGCGCTGGCGAGCCATGGTCCGTGGCCCCGATGGGCCGCATCCGATCTCCCCGGTGGCGGCGAATCACTGGCGTGATTTCATTTTTTCACCGTCCGCCACGACCGCGCGCGGGAGCGCAAATTTCCCGCGCGTGGGCGAAGGGAATGGGCCGCGCAATGCCTCGTGCGACGCCGGGCGATCCAGGCGGGTGGCGCGGGATTTCGGGGAGGGGCCAGGCGCCGCCGGTGTCGGAGTTGCGCACATCCCCGGCCGTGCTGTATTGCGATAAGTTGCGCATGAGAGAATCCGAGCCTGCCATCCCCGATGAAAAGGCTCAGGCAAATCTTCTGCGGCGAATCGCGGCGCAAGACCCGCAGGCGCTGGGCGAGCTTTACGACGAGGTGGCGAAGCCGCTCTTCGCGACGTCCGTCCGCATCCTCGGCGATCCGCACGAGTGCGAGGAAGTCCTCCAGGATGTTTTCGTGGAAATTTGGCACAAGGCCGCGGTCTTCGATGAAACGCTCGGCACGGCCTTTCACTGGATCATGAGCATCGTGCGCAACCGTTCCATTGACCGGCTGCGTGCGCGCCAGCGCCGGGGGAAAATGCTCGATTGTTTGCTGCAGGAGTTTGCCCCTCCGAGTTTGCCAAACGCCGCGGGCGCGCAGCCGTGCGGGCTGGGGGCGGAGGATCTCGCGGGCATCCGGGCCGCGGTTCACCGCCTGCCGGGCGATCAGCGGCGCGCGCTGGAGATGGCCTTTTTCCACGGGCAGACGCACGCCGAGATCGCAGCGGAGACGGGCGAGCCGCTCGGCACGGTGAAGGCGCGCATCCGGCGCGCGATGCTCAAGTTGCGCAGCGCATTGCAGGAGTACACATGATCACCGAAGACCAGCAGGATCAGGCCGGCCTTTTCGCGCTCGGAATGCTCCCCGAAAACGAGCGCGTTGCCTTTCTCCGCGAGATGCGTGCGAATGCCGAACTGCGGGAACTGACCCGCGATTTCGTGCGTGCCGCGGATGCGCTCGCGCTCGCGGTGGAGCCGGCCGCGCTGCCGGCGGGGCTGAAAATCTCGATCTTGCGGCGCATTGGTGCGACGGCGGATGCATCCCGCCGCGAGGGGCTGCATCCGCCGGGGCTGAGTTTTCTGGTGGCTGCAGATTCCTCGCCGTGGAAACCGCTGCCGGTGCCCGGCGCGTGGATCAAGCTGCTCTCGCTCGAGCGCGAGCGGGGCTATGCGGTCCTGCTCGGCAAACTCGATCCGGGCGCGCGCTTTCCGGCGCATCTTAACGTGGGGCCGGAGGATTTCTACGTGCTCACGGGCGACCTCCACATCGGCGCGACGCGGCTGAGCGGCGGCGATTTTCACCACGCGGAACGCGGCTCGTGGCACGAGGAAAACTATTCGGAAAACGGCTGCACGCTGCTCGCGGTGCTGACGGTGGATGATCCGCTCGTCGGCCTCGCGCTGGCGTGAGTGTGCCGCCGGATTTTTACGGCTGCCGGCGGAGAAAATCCGCGCGCTGCGATGGGCTGAGCGCCTCGGGCCGGTAGAATTTTTCGTAAAAATCCCCGTCGAGATGCGCGGCCTGAAAACCGAGCACCGTGCGAAATGGCGGATGGTACACGGGGAAGCGGCCGTAGCGCCGCCACAGGTATTCGCAGACCGCGGTCGTCGCCGCGATCGCCGCTTCGGAAATGGCGGGCACCTGCGCGGAGATTCCGGCGTGGTCGCTCCACGCGCTCGTTTTTTGCCCGCCGCGAAAGATACCCTGCGCGCCAAATTTCATCTCCGCCACGGCGCGCACCGCGTCGGTCATCGTGGAAAAATACGGCGGGCAAAATGGCTGCAGCAACGTCTCGCCATGGCGCTCGAGGCCGAGCGGATACGGCACCTGCGGATTTTTTCCGAGCAGCTTCATCGCGCACGAGGCGAGCGGCCCCGCGCCGAGGTAGCGGCTCGCGGGCATCTGCGCCATGCGGAAGCCGAGCGCCTCGAACCAGCCGAATTCGTGATTCGCAAAATTCGGGAAGCCGCCGACGCCGAGCGCCTCGGCCATGAGCCCGAGATTTTGCAACATCATGCCCTGCTCGATGGTGACGAACTCCGTCACAAACTGCTCAACCTGCCGGATGGTCGCGACGCGGAAATGGTGCGGGTCGTCGTCGAGATGCCCGCCGCGGCGGCGCGCAAATTTGGCGAGTCCCGCCGGACGCAAACTGTTGCGTTCATCGAGGAGAAAGACGCCGGTTTCCTCGTTCAAAATTTCGAGCAGGCCGTTGATGTACATCAGCGTGAGGTCGTTCACCGGGAGAAAATACGTCGTGCCCGGAGCGTGCGCGGACCAGCGGTTCGCGCTGATGTTGAAAAGCGGCTCCAGCGGCGGCGCGGCGCGGCCATCCTGGATTTTCACGCGGCTCTTCCGGTAGCACTCGGAAAATTCTCCGCGCTGCCCGAGGTCGATCAGTTCCGGGATTTCCGCCGCCGCCAGTTCGCGCGGGCGGCGGACGAGATGGTGCCCGTGTCGTTCGTCACGATCAGCGCGACGGTCTGCAGCCCATCGCCGCTCGCGATGGTGCGCGCCCAAAGTCCGCCCATGATATTTCCGCCGCCGCCCTGCGCATAAGTCAGATCCGCAAGCGCATGGCCCGTGAGCCCGCACGCGGCAAAAACAAGCGCCGACTCTTCGGCCTCGGTGAGCGGGACGGGCGCGCGCCGGCTCTCGTATGCGAGCGGCCCAGCGGGGATTTTCATGCCGCAGCCGAAGCGTCGCGAGCGCCGTTCGCGCAGTGCCGTGAGCAGCGGGTGGCGCTCGAAATCCGCCATGATGCGGGCGGCGTGGGGCTCGGGATTTTCCATGTTGGCAGCGACCCGCCTCGTAATGCGGGAGCGGGAGGATGGCGAGCGCGAGTTTCGCCGCGGGAGGAACGATCCGCCCGGCGCGAGTCATTCGCGGACTCTCTCGCACCGCACCGACGTCCCAAATTTTCTACCAGGCACCGGTGCTGAGGATCTCACTTTCGTTCCGCTCACCTTTGCTTGCCATTGCTCTCTCCGCCGCGACTTTGCGAGCGCATGAGCGGGAGCAGGACGAAGAATGAGGCTGCCGGCTTTAAGAATTGAGTCACTCGTAACTTTGGAATTCTGCGATAATGCCATGCAGCCGAAAGACGGTCGCAAAACGATGGGGAGAGTATGAATTCTGAACTCACGATTTCCCGCGAACGAATGATCGAATTGCTGAACGAGGATCTCGCCCGCGAGTTTCAGGCCATCATCGCCTACACGGTGTACAGCCAGACCATCAAGGGTGCGGCCTATTCCGACATTGCGAAAGAACTGAAGGTGCATGCGGGCGAAGAACTGAGTCACGCGCTGCAAATTGCGAAACAAATTGACTATCTCAATGGCACACCGGTGACCGTCCCGAAGGAAGTAAAAATGTCGGACAAGGCGGAAGACATGCTGCGCTTTGACTTGGAGAATGAGCGGGTGACCATCCTGAATTATCGCGAGCGAATCCGGCAGGCGGAGGCGATGGGAGAGTTTGGGCTGAGCGAGGTGCTGCGGAAAATCATCGCGCAAGAGCAGGAGCACCTCACGGATCTGGCGGATGCCCTGGGAATAGACAATCCGAAGATCGAAGGATCCGCAAAGTGAGGCGGGGAATATTGCGCTTTTCTACACGCGCACCCGGGCTTCGTGGGACGATACCTTTGCAGAACTAATCACACACCATCCTTAAACCTCCCTTCTTATGCTTAACTGGGCCATTACTTTTCTTGTCATTGCATTGATTGCTGCCGTGCTCGGCTTCACCACCGTAGCGGGCACAGCGATAGAATTCGCGAAGGTTATCTTCGTCGTCTTCCTGGTCCTGTTTGTTATCTCGCTCGTTCTGGGACGTCGCGCTCCGAAAGCCTAGCGCGGAACGTTTAGGGCAGGTTTGCCACGCCGAAGAACCGTCACCCTCGACTGGGCGACCTGAAGCTATCTTGCTTGGGGAACAAGCAAGGAGGTCGGCTCAGGCCCGGTGTCCGCACAGGCCGGAAGGTTGGATTCCGCCCTGCGCCAGTTTGCAGCGTTCCCGTGCGGGAATCATCTTAGCCGAGAGGGAAACTCAATGCAGTTATCAGTTCCGTGGGATCGGGGACAAATCTCCGGGTAATCTCGCCGCCGCTGGCTTGGACAAGTCGATGCGTTTCCCACAGGCCGAGCCCGTAGTGGCCGCGCCGCATCACGCCGAAAGGCTGGCTTCCCCACCCAGCCGGATCGAGCGGTGCGCTTTTGGGTTCGTGCAGTTCGAAAACCACGCGTCTATCCGTCACGGTTACTGTCGCCGAAAGGGGTGCGCCGGTGCCATGCGTTTGGGCGTTTTCCAGCAGTTCGCGGAAGACTTGAGCCAGTTCGCTGGCATCCACATTGACCGCCGCGGTGCCTGACTCGTCGCGCCAGAAGACAGTCGGTGCGGGGTCGAGGGCCGCGGGTTGCTCCTGCCAGATCAGGAAAAGCTCACTCGCCGGATACAGCGCGCAAACAGGTTTCGGCTCGACGAATTTCGCTGCCAACCTGCGCAAGTCCGTCGCCAGCCGGCGAATTTGCGAGCGTATCCTTGTGATGGATTCCGTGCCGTCGGTCTCGGTGACATATTCGCCGAGCAGCACCGCCTCGAGATCGAGGCCATTCAGGTCGTTGCACACATCATGGCTGTGCTGGCGGAGGAATTGGGCGACGAGCGTCCAAGGCGGATTCATGGCGGATGGCATAACGGACATTATACGTGCGTCCGCGGCGTGTGGCTGTCCCGATTCACGGGCATGTATCCCATCCTCCTTATCATTTTGATCTTATTGCTTGTCGGTTCGCTGCCCACGTGGCCGCACAGCGCGAAGTGGGGTTACGGTCCCAGCGGCGGACTCGGGACGGTGCTAATCGTGCTCGTTATTCTCTATCTTCTCGGCGTCCTCCCTCGGTAAAAAAGGTTCGTTTTCCGGGTCGCTGGCTCGGGTGCTGTTTGCTCAGTTTCGACACAACAACGGTGTCGCTTCCAAAGACACTCTTGTCGCAAATGGCGACGCTCGCCCGCTCTTCCGCGACGCGCCAACAGAGAAGGAGGCGATTGGCACGCAATGGGCAAAGGATGCTGTTATGCTCTACGCTTTTGAACACCAACCGCTCACGCCCACCCGTACCACTGCCGCTTCGGAACCAAGCGATGAAGAACTCATGGTCCGCGTTCAGGCGCGGGATGAACACGCCATCGCGATTCTCTACCGCAGGCACACGCCGCTGCTACGCACCGTCATCGGCCATATTTTGAACAACGAGTGCGACGTGGACGATCAGCTACAGGAAGTCTTTCTCGAAGTGTGGCGGCAGGCGGAACATTACGACCCGGCCAAGGGCAAGCCTCTCGGTTGGATCGTCACGCTCACGCGGCGCCGCTCGATCGATCGCTTGCGCAAAAAGCAGACCTATTTTCGCGCTCAGGAGCGCCTTCGCGAGGAGCCCGAGCCGGCACCGCATCGCGGTGCGGATGACGATGCGGCCGCGACAGACACGGCGGAAATTTTCAGCCGCGTGATGGCCACGCTGCCGCCCGCGCAGCGGGAGGCGCTGGACTATGCGTTCTATCGCGGGCTGAGCCACCGCGAGATCGCCGTGCGCACGGGCATTCCGCTCGGAACCATCAAGACGCGCCTCGAACTCGCACTGCGCAAAGTGCGCAGTGCCATCATCGCGCTCGGCGGCGCGCGCGAGTGGGTGAACGCCTAATTTTCAAAGCGCGATGCCGAAACGCTTGAGCTTTGCGTAGAGCGTTGGCCGGTGGATGCCGAGAAATTCGGCGGCCCGTTTTTTATTTCCGTTGGCGCGCCGCAGCGCTTCGAGCAGGGCGTCGCGCTCCATGTCGCCGAGCGTTTGCGTCGTGTTCCGGGCCATCGCCGGCGGCGGCGCGAGATCGGGCCGCTGGATTTCGCGCGGCAAGAATTGCGGGCCGAGCACCGGCCCGTCGCACAGCACCAGCGCGTGCTCCACTGCGTTTTGCAACTCACGCACATTGCCCGGCCACGGATAGGCCCGGAGCAACTCGAGCACCTCGCCCGCGAGCGCCGGCACGGGCTTGCCGAGCTGCTTGGAAAATTGGCGTAAAAAAGTGTCCGTCAATTTCGGAATGTCCTCGCGACGCTCGCGCAGCGGCGGGATTTCGATCTCAAAGGTTTTCAGCCGGAAATAAAGATCCTGCCGCAGCCGGCCCTCCTGCACGGCCTGCGCGGGGCGCTGATTGCACGCGGCGATCAGCCGGAAATCCGCGGGCAAATTTTTCGTCGAGCCGAGCGGGCGAAACTGCCGGTCCTGCAGCACACGCAAAAAACGCGTCTGCAAATCCACGGACAGCTCCGTGATCTCATCGAGAAAAAGCGTGCCGCCATTTGCCTCGGAAAGCATCCCCGGAAACGCTGCCACCGCGCCGGTGAACGCGCCCTTCGTGTAGCCGAACAGCTCGGACTCGATCATGTTCGCGGGGAAGGCGCCGCAGTTCAGCTTCACCATCGGCCCGGCGGCGCGCGCACTTTTGCGATGCACCGTCGCCGCGAAAACTTCCTTGCCCACGCCGCTCTCGCCGGTCAGCAGCACATTCGCTTCGCTCGGCGCGACGCGCGAGATGAGCTGCTCGACCTCGCGCATCCGCCGGCTGATGGTCACCGGCCCGAGCTGCTCCTCCGCGGCGCTCAGCTTTTTTTGCAGCACCACTTTTTCCTCGCGCAGCGTCGCCGCCTCGCGGGTGAGCGCCTGCTGGTCGAGCGCGCGCGTGCAGAGGCTCAGCAGTTCTTCCACGGCGTACGGCTTCGCGAGAAAATGAAACGCGCCTTCCTTGATGGATTCGATCGCGTTCGCGAGCGAGTCGTTCGCCGTGAGCACGATGACCGGCAGCCCGGGATGCTCGGCTTTCAATTCGCGGAGAACATCCAGCCCGTCCGCATCCGGCAGCCCGAGATCCAGCAGCACGAGATCCGGTTTTGTCTCCGCGACTTTTTTGAGCCCCTGTGCCGCGTTCGGCCCAATGCGCACCTCGTAGCCATGCCGCGGCAGGACGGCGCTGAGCGTCGCCTGGATGGTCCGGTCGTCATCAATCACCACGATCTTCTTCTGCATGGCGCGAAGATTACGCGCGGCCCGCGGCGCTGGCGACCTTTTGCAGCGGGCCCGCGGCATCCACCGGTTTCACGAGATGATCGTCAAAGCCGGCCGCCAGCGCACGAGCACGGTCACTCTCCCGCGCAGATGCCGTGCGCGCAATCGCCGGCGCCTTGCCGAGCGGCGGCGGCAGCGCGCGGATTTCACGGATGAAGCCGTAGCCATCCTGCCCCGGCATCCCGATGTCGGAAATCACGCAGCCCGGCCGCCAGCCGCGCAGGATGCGCGCGGCACTCTCGACGTCCGCCGCCGTGCACATCTCCGCGCCTGCGCGCGGGAGCACGCGTTCGATCACCCGCGAGCGTATCCGCCTGATCGTCCACCGCGAGGATGCGCAGACCCTCGATCCGCACCGTCGCCAGAGTGATATCCGCACGCACCGCGGGCGCCGCGCGTTCTGCCGTGCGCTCGTGAAATCGTTCACTCAAATCGCGCACCGCGATCATCGGAATCTTCACGGAAAAAGTCGATCCATGTCCCTCCCCGGCACTGCTCGCCGTGATCCTGCCGCCGTACGATTCCACGAGGTGCCGCGTGCTGGAAAGCCCGAGCCCGAGCCGGCTCTGCCCGCGCGTGGAACTGGGGTCCGCAGACTTTCGGCGGACGATGCGCGACGCAATGCCTTTCGACCCCCGTTAGCCGCCTGCGCTGCGAGACGAGAATCTCCTCGTTCTAGATTCCGGGCTTCGGGCGCAGGGCGTGGCCGACAGGCGTTAGCTGAATAGCTTCCGCAACCGTTTCCCCAGCTTTTCGAAACCCCGGTCCAAATGCAGATCCTGCAGGTGCGAGACGCCGCTTTTCACCGCGCTCGCGCCGCTGTCCATGAGGCTTTCCGTGTGCCGCTGGATCGGCTCGGCGATGTCGTGCAAGCGTTCGCGCATCTCCGCAAGCAGCCGCGCCGCGCGACTTTCCGGCGGGTGCGGAAAAATGGTGCGGACGAGCAGGCCGAGCGCGAGCCCGCAACCAGCGGCGATGAGCAGCGCGGAGGAGGGATGTTCAGCCGCAAGCTCGTGCAGCCGGGATGGGCGGTCAGTGTCGTGATGGGATGGTGTGTTCATGGTAAAATTTCAGGTTCTTTTTTGCAGGGGCACATTTCCCAGGCCTTCAGCAGGCCGAGGAAAAGCAGCAACGGCCGCGCCAGCGCAAAAACGATCGCGAGCAGCGCACCGAGAATCGCCCGGATGGGGAGCAGATGGAGCAGTAAGCCTGCCCCGGCGGCCGACGCGACGGCCTTCACCGGCTCGCGGCGGGCGAAATCCTCGGCTTCTTTTACCCAAGCCGAGGGATTCAGGTAAGTGGCAGCGCTGCCTTGCGAGGATGATTCGTTTTCTTTGCCGGAGTCTGGTGCGCTCATTTCGGGATTCCTTTTCTTTGAGTGGCTCATGATCAACTTAAGTATCGCGGGTGCCGCCGAGGGCGCGCGTGTGAATTGCGAAGAAAACGCGTTTCGTTTGAAAATTGAATTATTGAAAACAAAAACATTAAGAAAGGCCTCGCCCCCGCTCGGCGTGCCGGGATTTTCGATGCTCCAAGGAACTCCGGACTAACAATAATATGTGAAAAAGTGCGGACCAATCCTCCCAGCTAGCCGCACCTTAAGTAGCCTGTTGAAAAACCCTCGTCGGCGGAAGACGGACCTCCGGCATGTCACGGCCTGCAGGCCTCTGGCCTGGAAACCATGCCGCAGCGCGGCTCTCCAAGCGGGACGCCTGTCTGCCGCGTCACCCGAGACGGCTAGCTTCCCTCCCGCCGCCCGAGCATTTCAACGGACTGCCGCGAGGAGATTCTCCGGCAGAATTTTAACCGGTGTCCCGGAACTCCCGGATCCGGAAGCTCCTAATCTTACCCGTCCACTTTGTCGGATTCCGTCGCGCCTAGGCCGCCAGTCTCGCCAAATTCGGTCCGCAAAACTTTCTCCATGCAGGTGGGACATACGCCGTGGGAGAAAGCCGCGCCGGTATGCTCATGGATGTAAGACTCGATTTGCTGCCAATAGTCTGAGTCATTGCGAATGCTTTTGCAGTAGGCACAAATCGGAATGAGCCGCTTAAGCTGCCGGCCTTCTTCCAGCGCGCCTTCCAACTCCGCAATCCGCGCCGCCAGACTCCGCTCCAGCTTCACCATGCGTAGCCCATTGCGAAGTCGCGCGAGGACTTCCGGCACGCCGAACGGCTTGCGCACAAAGTCGTCCGCGCCTGCCGAGAGCGCCTCGGTGATGCCTTCCTCGCCTTCCCGCGCGGTGATCACGATGAGATAGATGTAAGGTCCGCGCTTATAACTCCGCACCGCACGGCAGATCTCCGGCCCCGTCATCCCGGGCATTTCCCAATCGAGGAGCGCGACGTCGGGCGCATCTTCCGAATTCAGCACCTTCAGCGCCTGGCTTCCGTCCGGCACTGCGGTCACGGAAAAGCCTTTCCATTCCAGCAGGCTTTTCAGCGCCGTGCGCGCGGCATCATGGTCGTCCGCGATGAGCACGCGACCGGAATGCTCGTCTTCGGAGGAAATTATTTTTGGCTCGGACCCAGACATATTGCTCGGAATCGTGCAAAGCCTCCGAGGTGGAGGTAAGAAAGCTATATTGTTTCTTTTTTTTCGCATATCGGGAACGGAGGAACAAGGCTCCGAAGACGACAGTCCTGCAGAAATTCACGCGGCGTCGCACACTTTCAAAATGTTTTTCACGTCCAATTTCCGCGGAGCGAGCGATACACAGGCATGAATACCTTCACCTTCGACAGCTCCTGGAACAAAATCAAAGGCAAGCTCAAGCAGAAATACGGCCAGCTTACGGATGACGACGTATCATTTGCGGAGGGCAAGGGGGACGAACTCCTCAGCCGTCTGCAATCCAAGCTCGGGCTGACCAAGGACGCGGTCAATGACATGCTCACTGAACTGAAGGATGGGGCCGCGACCTTTGGCGACGGGGTGCGGGCAAAGGTTTCCGAGGCTTCCGCGCGCGTGGGCGAAGTCGTAGGCGACGTGAAGACGAAGGTGACGGAAGCTGCCGGCGACGCGTATGACAGTGCCCGACGCCGTGCCCACTCGCTGCAGGAAAGCGCGGAAGGTTATGTCACCGAGCAACCGATGAAGGCTCTGCTCATCGCGCTGGGCGTGGGCTTCTTCGCTGGCGTTTTGATTCGGCGCTAAGCTGGGCCTACTCGCCGAAATGTGGATGGTTGGTTCGTGCCTATGATAGGACGGCATCCTTCGTTTCAAATAAGGAGCGCGTCGCACATGTTTGCGAAATCTTGTCTCGAGACACCGCTCCCTGCATTGCACAGCGATTTACACAAAGTCTAAGAGTGTGTCT
>JBBQJR010000032.1:0-14236 GCA_038326125.1 Chthoniobacterales bacterium | reverse complement strand
CGTTCGATTGCGTGGAGATGAAAGGGCGCATCCAGCAGGAGATGGCCGAGGAGGAGGCGCGGCGCGGGAGCGACGAAATGAAACGCCGCCGCGACGAGTGGTTGAAAACAGGGAGCGACCCGCTCGCCCGCTGGTGGCGCTCACTCGCAAAACCCGCGCCGAAGGAAGACTGCGCCTCGCTGGTCTTGCGCGAGGAACCGCCGGCGCAGTGAGGGGCATGGCTCACATCGGAAGGATATTTGCCGATGAAGCCGGAATGCAGCACGCAATGCGACCTGCGCACCAAATCCTGCGGTTGAATCCGCCGTGCACCACGACTGTTTGTCTGTCCCTTTTTCAATCTTGCCCCTCATTCCTGGAGCAGGTCGGCTGCCGAGACCGCGAGTCACACCTTTTCAAATGTCCGAAGAAATCCGATCGCTTCCTGACGTGTGGGAAAAGTCGCTTCTATCTTCGCCCCATTGTTGAAGCGGACTGCAATTTCAAACATTTCTCGCTGCACGCTGTCTTCCCGCAAGCGATCCGATTTCTCCTCCTCGATCAAATAGGCAATGGCATCACCGATATCGGAGCATTCAATCGTGTGACCCCTGAGAACTGCCAAACGAACTGAAACGACGCCACGAAGCAGCGACGCCTCCAGACTCGTATGGAACTTCGCAACATCAGTCGCGTGCAGCCGGTATAGCAGTTTCAGAAACCGCTCCGTTGTCTTCGGCTGCGACAGGCGTTCCCACTGCTCGATTTTGGTCCTGAACTCAGCCTCGGAGGTGATCGCGTCCGTGGATGAAGCATCGATGCCGATCTCCTGAAATGCTTTGATGATGGATGCGTAGGGGATGTGCAGGACCGAGAAGCCTTTGGATTCAAGCTGCGCCAATGCGCTGCGGGTGAACTCTCCTGCGAGCACCGCGCCACAAAATGGCTGGTGGCGCGAGAAGGTCAGCGCGATAGGCAAAACCGCCGCCTCGATTTCCTGAACTTTGTTCTTCGAGTGTTTGGTGTATCTGCGCCACGCGGATTCAATGAACGCGACGGGCGCACCAAGCGTTTCCTCAGTTCCGCCTCGTTCGAGCACGTAGTCCAAGTCGTGACGATTGCCGTAGGAGTCCCGCCAGGTTACTTTCGACAAGTCTTTGCCACCGAGATTTGCCCTCGCCCGTCGTGGCTTTTTGTAATCCAAGTAGAGGGCGTGTTTCTCCGCGATGCTCTGGAGCAAATTCCGAACGAACTGCTCGAATACGTCTCCGATGATTTGTCCCCAACGATGCGCGAGTGATTCAGCCATGACGTGCCGTTCGCGCTATCCACGAACCCACAAATGCCCCTCGCACAGCGGAACGCGATGCTTGCGATTCTTCCACTTGATGTTCCGGTCGCGGAGTTTCTCGAACGTCCACGATTCAAAACCTGCGGCCAGCGCGAGCTTGCCGAACCATTCGATGACCGGAACGTAAACACCATATGGTGCCGAATCTCCAATGACGAAACACACTTCCGACGGCGACGCGCAAACCCGCCGCAGCGCCTGCCACGTCTGAGCCAGATCGAGGAAGTAGCAAGCGATCATGTTGTTGTAAGTTTTCTTGCCTCCGCGTTCCAACCGGACGGACGAAAGCTCACGGCAGACCGGCACAATCTCATCGCGGATGGGTGCAAGCTCTGGTGCCGCCAGGACTTCATCAAGGTTTATGGATTTCGGTGGGACGTGCTGGGAGCAGGCACGAACCAGATGCCGCCGCACGGTTTCCTGAAGGTCGCCCCAGCCGCGAATCTCGCCCATGAATGCCATCTCCAATCGCGTGGCATCGGCGTAGTCGTAGTTGTTCGCGTAAGGCGGCGACGTGATGACGAGCGTGGCCCAACCGTCCGGCACGGTCGCGCACTTGCGCGCGTCATCCACGCGCAACTTCGCCAGCGGCTTCGCTCGCCGTGCCATGAAGCGGATGTCAGCGGCAATCATCTGCACCACTTTTTGCAACGTGATTTCGGGCGCAGGCGGTACGGTCTTCCGCCGCCCCGGCAACACATATTGCCACGGCGCAGTACCCGCTTCGGAAACGACGCGCAACGACGACACGAGCGCCATCCAGAGCAGTCCGGCTCCGGGTGAACCATCCTGCTCGATTTCGACGGCCTGACGAAAACGATCCAAGTAACCGAGCGTCTCAAGTCCGTAACACTTCCCGATGATTTCCGGGTAATGCTCCGTTTGCGCCTTCGCTTTTCGGGCAAAGTCGAATGCTTTCTCCGCTTTGGAAATGAAACGCTCTGGATCGGTGCTGTAACTCAGCTTGGCCTGTGCAACCCGATGTACGAACGGATGCGCTTCGATACCGTAGGACGGAACGCCCATCTCATCGCACGCCAGACAAGTCGTTCCCGAACCGACAAACGGGTCAAGCACCCGAAGCTCGCGACCATTGCGTTCCGCCAGCACCCACTTCACCCACTCCGCCGAGAAGCCCGCGCTGTAGCGAAACCAGCGATGCACCGGCAGCCGCATGTTGTTGAGAAAGTTTGACGTATGGCCGACTGCGCTCAGATCGGGCCGGACTTCCTGCGCTTCTTGATCCTCATCGAACAAGGCGAGCACGGCTTGCTCGTGATCCTCTCTGAGGAGGAGCAACACGGAGTCCGCGTCGGGCACTTCGGTGTATTTTGTCGAGTCGCTCATCCGTCGCTGAAGGGACTTCTTCCCGCTCGGAACTGCAAGCCGCAATCATTGCGCCAGAATTGCCGCCTGCCCGCACGCACTGTCCGCACGGCGGGCGATGTCGTCGAAACTCCCGAACTGATAAGTCTGCACACTTTCGTGGATTCGGCGCGGGGGCGACTGGCGGAATTGGAGGCGGCTTACACCGTCGAGAAATCCAAGGTGGATCGTCTGCAGGCGCGGCTTTTCCAACATCTCCGCACGCACTCCCAGGAGCGCGACCGGCTGCGGCTCGTGGTGAAGTATCGCAGGCAGTTTCTCGATGTGCTGCTGCGGGAGGGCGACACGGAAGCGGAGCGGGTCGCGCAGGAGTATGAGCAGGCGAAGACGCGCACGGAGCGGGAGTATGAGGAGACGGACAAGGCGCTGGCCGCGAAGAAGGAACTGGGCGCGGAGGATCAGGAGGAGCTTGGCCGGCTGTGGAAGAATCTGGTGAAGCTGGATCATCCGGATCGCTTTCGCCACGAACCGGACAAGCTCGAAACGGTTGAGAAGCTGACCGCCGCCATCAATCACGCGAAGGACCGCGGGGACATCGGGACGCTGCGGCAGATCGCCGGTGATCCGCAGGGGTTCATTTTGCGGCAGGGATGGGCGGGGCTCGACTTCCGGGAGGAGGAGCAGGCCGCGCGGCTGCGGAAGCGGTGGGAGAGTCTGGAATTGGAAATCCTCGGCGTGCTGGAGGCGACGAACCGGCTCCACGAAAGCCCCAAGTTCGAGCTGCTGGGATTGACGGCGAAGGAGCCGGCGTTGTTTGACCGCGTGGTGGCGAAGCACACGGCGGTGCTCGAAAAGGAAATCAGCGAACTGACGAGCGGGGCGGAGAAGCTGGCGGCGGAGATTGCGGAGCTGACCTCGCAAGTCGCGCCGGGATAACACGAGGGGGCTGCGGACGAAGCGTCTTGGAGAATGCGCAGCGCGCTGCTTTTCTCTGCGCATGAACGACACCATCGCAGCCATCAGCACCGCATTCGGCGAGGCGGCGATCGCCGTGCTGCGGCTGAGCGGGGCGCGGGCGGTGGAGATTGCGCGCGCAGTTTTCCGCGGGAAAAAATGTGCGGCGGAACTGACGCCTCTGCCTTCACGAATCGCGCACTTCGGCAGCATTTTCGACGGCGAGCAGCGGCTGGATGATGTGCTGCTCACGGTCTTCCGTGCGCCCGCGAGCTACACGGGCGAAGATGTGGCGGAGATTTCGTGTCACGGCGGCGTGCTCGTGTCGCGGCGCATTCTGGAGGTGCTGTTGCGCGCCGGGGCGCGGAGTGCGGAGCCGGGGGAATTCACGCAGCGGGCATTTTTGAATCGCAAACTGGATCTCACGCAGGCGGAGGCGGTGATGGATGTCATCAGCGCGCAGACGGACCTCGCGCTGCGCGCGGCGAACGAGCAGCTCGAAGGTCGGCTCGGCGCGCGCATCCGCGAACTCCGCGCCGCCGTGCTCGACACGCTCGCGCAGGTCGAGGCGTACATTGATTTCCCCGACGAGGACATTTCCCCCGAGACGGGCGCCGCGCTGCGCGGACGAATCGAGGGCGCGCTCGCGGATGTCGCCGCGCTGCTCGCGAAGGCGGGGCAGGGGAGGGTGCTGCGCGAGGGATTGCGCACGGTGATCTTCGGCGCGCCGAATGTCGGGACGTCTTCGCTGCTGAACCGGCTGCTCGGCTACGAGCGCGCCATCGTGAGCCATCACCCCGGCACGACGCGCGACGTGCTGGAGGAGACGATCAACGTCCGCGGCATCCCCGTGCGGCTGACGGACACGGCGGGCATTCGCGACAGCACCGACGAGCTTGAGCAAGCCGGCATGGAGCGCACGCGCCAGGCGATGGAGCGCGCGGATCTCGTGCTGCATGTCGTGGATGCGAGCGGCGACGCCGCAATGTGGAGCCGACAATCCGGCACCTCGGCAAAGCCGCAGGATGACGCGGATTTTTCACCACGGATGAAACGGACGGGCACGGATGAAGCAGGCGTTCTTCCGGAAGGCATCCGTGAAATCCGTGAAATCCGTGGTTCTTCCTCCAGCCCGTCTGCATCGCCGTGCCACATCATCGTGCTGAACAAGTGCGACCTCGGCGTTCACGCGTCGTGGGCGTCACGCGGTGGTGTCGCGGTGTCTGCACTCACGGGCGAGGGTTTTGAAAAAATGCTCGATGCCATCGTGGATGCGGCGCTCGGCGGTGCGGCGCACCGCGATTGGAGCGTGGCGATCAATGCGCGGCACCAGGCGTGTTTGGAAACCGCGCGTGATTTTCTGCGAGCAGCGATGGGCGCGTTCGATCAGTCGCTGTCGCCGGACTTCATCGCCGAGGACCTGCGCGCCGCGATGGACGCCATCGGCGACATCGTGGGCCGCGCGGATACGGAGGAATTGCTCGGCGTGATCTTCGGGCAGTTTTGCATCGGGAAGTGAGGGGCAGGACGCGCGTCCAAGATTGCAGAGCCGTCGGTCTTTCGATGCTGTGACTGGTGACTGGTGAAATGTGACTGGTCTTGCGTGCCCGCGAATGCGGCGATTTGTGCGAGGATCGAAATCCGTCGCAGTGCAGATGCGGGAGACTGCGCAAAGGCTACGGCTGCGAAACACCAGTCACTATTCACCAGTCACCAATCACAGCCGCGCATCACTGCGGCGCGCGCTGCCCGCACCCGCACTCTCGCTATTTCGCATAATCCCGCCACAGCCAGCGGAGAACGTCGGGCAGAATCGCGCCGCCCTGCTTGCCGCTGTGTCCGCCGGTGCCGAGTTCAAACTTGTGATCGTAGCCCGCGAATTTCAGCGCGGCGTCCATGTCGCGATTCGAGAGCGGCCAGAGGCCGTGGAGATTGTCGAGGTCGGCGGCGCCGTCCTGCAGGAAGACGCGCAGTGGCTTCGGCTTGCCCTGCGTCTTGCGGATGAGCGCCGGGTAGTCGTAGCCGCCGCGGATGTTCGTGAAGCTGCCGATGTAGCTGATGACCTTGTGAAAGTGCTCCGGCTTTTCCCAAGCGAGCGTGAACGCCGCGATGGCACCGCTGCTCGTGCCGCACGTGCCCCAGCCCTCGGGATCGTCGGTGAGCTTCACGAGCTTGCGCACCTCGGGGATGATTTCCTCCATGACGAAGCGCGCGTTCGCATCGCCCATCGAGTCGTATTCTTAGCTGCGGCAACTGCGCGAGCTCGCTCCGGGTTGTGTCTCGGGTACGGTGCGGGGATTGATGAAAATGGCAACCGTCACGGGCATTTCCTTTTTCGCGATCAGGTTGTCGAACACGACGGGAATGCGAAACTGTCCGTCCGGTTTCGCAAAGCCGCCGCCGTCGAAGAACACCATCGCGCACGCGGCCTTCGCGGCCTCGTATTGCTTCGGGATGTAGAGCGACCACTCGTGCTTCGTGCCGGGGAAAATCGTGCTGGTCTCAAGCGTGAACTTTTTCACCTCGCCCTGCGGCACGCCCGGTTGCGGCTTCGAGTCAGGGCCGAGCGGGTAGTCTTCGGCGGCGATGGCGACGGCGGAAAGTGCGAGGAGGAAAAGGAGGCGCATGACGGAGGTTATGGGCTGTGCGCGCGGATTCGGCAAATGCGAATGGGTAGGGCGGGTGTTCCACCCGCCGCGTCGAGTATCCTACTCGGCGTATCGGATGTAGAACCGGCGGACGTTTTCAAAGTCACCTCCTGCGACGTTCGATGTTCCGGGTAGGATACCCGGAACGGCGGGTAAAATACCCGCCCTACCCGCGCATTTCCGCGTCACCGGCTTGACGCCTTTCCCGCGCCCGCCATCCTCCGCGCCCCGATGAAGCTCGACGCCCAACTCATTCGCAAGATCGCCAGCGCCGTCGGCACGCCGTTCTGGTTTTACGACGCCGCGGTGCTCCGCCAGCGGATCGCCGACATCAAATTCATGACCAGCGCGCCCGGCATCCAGCCGCGTTTCGCGATGAAGGCGTGCCCGGCGACGAAGGTGCTGCGCGAGATGGCGGCGGCGAATATCTGGATTGATGCCGTGAGCGGCAATGAGGCGCTGCGTGCGTTGCGTGCGGGTCACGCGCCGGGGAACAATCCGCCAGTCGTGTGCTTCACCGCAGATGTCTTCCGCGACAACGCGCTCGATGTCGTTCTTCAAAATAATCTGCTCCCGAACATCGGCTCGCCCGGCATGATCCGGCAGCTCGCCGACGCGGGCTATCGCGGCCCGGTGAGCATCCGCGTAAATCCCGGCTTCGGCCACGGCCATGTGAACACTTGCGACACCGGCGGGCCGTCATCGAAGCACGGCATCTGGCACAGCGATCTGCTCACGGTGAAGGACGCGGCGCTCGCGGCTGGCCTCACCGTGACGATGCTGCACGCGCACATCGGCAGCGGGCCGAAATTCGAGGAGCTGCACGAAAATCTCACGCGGCTCGCGGTCGAGTTTCGCGACCTCATCCCGCACTTCCCGGAGCTCACCGCCGTGAGCCTCGGCGGCGGCATTCCGCACAATTACCGCGACCGCGAATCGCAGGTGCCCATCGAGCCGCTGCGCGAACTTTTCACCTCCTGCCACCAGCGCATCGCCGCCGCCTTTCACAACGCGCACGGAGCGCGCGAGCGCGACATCCGACTCGAAATCGAGCCGGGCCGCTACTACGTCGCGCCATGCTGCACGCTCATCACGCAGGTGCATGACATCAAGCGCACGCAATCGAACGAGAAGGGCCGCGGCGCGACCTTCGCGATGGTGGATGCGGGCTTCGTGGACCTCGTGCGCCCCGCGATGTACGGCAGCTACCACCAGATCGAGGTGCTCGGAAAAGAGCACGACGATCCGAACCAGCCGCGCGAACCCATCGTCGTCGCCGGTCCGCTCTGCGAGAGCGGCGATGTCTTCACCCGCGGCGGCGCCGATGAGGAACTCGTCCCGCGCCTGCTCCCGCGCCCCGAGCCCGGCGACCTGCTCGCCATCCGCGACGCCGGCGCGTACGGCTACGAGATGAGCAGCAACTACAACTCCATCGGCAAAGCCCCGCAGGTCTGGGCCGAGCCGGACGGCACCGTGGAAATCATCAGCCGCCGCGAGACGATCGACGACATCCTGAGGGCGGAGACGAGCGAGGCGCTGTAACGCGCGCACCGCGCTGAGCGAGCTCAGCGTGGCGGGGGCGGCGGGGGCGGCGGGCCATCGCGTGGGTCGCCGCGAGGTCCGTCCGGCGAGCCTCCGCGCGGTGGAAAGTCGCGGTATTCGTCTGGGGTCAGTTTGCCGTCGCCGTTTTTGTCGAGCTTGCGCAGCGCGGCGGGGGCGTTCGCGATTTCGTCGGCGTCGAGGATGCCGTCGCCGTTCGTGTCGAGCGTGCGGAGGAGCAGCGGAGGCGGGAAGGCGGGACCGCCGGGCATTGCACCCGGTCCGCGGTTGCCGTCGGGTGCGCCGGGAAAATCGGCCCGTCCACCGGGCCCGGGGCGACCCGCGCCGAGTCTCCATCCCGGCGCGCCACCTGGGTCGGGCCCACCTTTTGCAAAACTATCGTCCGGCGTGCCGCGCCACATGCGCGGGAGGAAAGGGAACGTGGTCGTGATGTGGTAGTGGTAAAATCGCTCGGGATGATCCGGTGTCGCGGCGACGTGACCGTTGCACTCGTCGAGATCGCCGGTGCCTTTCGCGAATTCCCAATCCTGCGTGAAGCGCCCGTCGTAATTGCCGCCGGGCCCGCTCGTCTCCGCGGGGCGCGCGCCGGCTTTCAAGCGATAGCTGGATTTTTGCGCGCGCACCGGGCTCGTCGCGTCCGCCGGATCGCCGTGGCAATTCGCGGTGAACATCGGAAAGCCATCCGCAGCCCACGCGACGAGCAGCACTTTTTCATCGTCGCCGCCGAGCTTTTGCACGAGGCCGGTGGGCGTGGCGTGGTAATGATACGCGCCGGTCGGCTGCACGTGCGCGTTGTGTTCGTCGAGGCCGAGATCGAGGAAACCGGTGTGCGCCTCGTAGCGCCAGCCGGAGGTGCGGTCGTTGTTCCAAGTCTCGGCGGTGCCTGCCTCGAAGGGCACGCCATTCACCGCGACGCCGAAAAACCATCCGCCGCGACGCTGCGGTTCTGTGACCGCGATCGGTTTTAGCGGGACGCGAAAGGTGTAGTCCTGCGGCGAGGCGGTGTTCGGATTTCCACGCCGCGGAAATTGTCCCGGCGCGTGATCCGGCCAGCCGTTGGATTTGATGATCCGAAAATCCGCGTCGGTCGTGATGCTCACGCTGTTCTCGCGTTTCGCATTCGGATCGCCGCCCGGGCGATTGGAGCGGAGGCCGGGATTTGTGCCCGGCGGCGGCCCGCCCGGTGGCTGCGCGGGCACGAGCGCGGCAGCGGAGAGAAACACCGCGGCGACCGCGTGAGTGGTGAATTTCCGCGAGCGGGAGGGAAGCGAGGGCGAGGTCATGAGCGAATGATGGCGTCCCGGGTAACCCGCCGTTTGCGCAGGCGGCACCTGATTTTACTTTTCGCTGACAATTCTCCCGCGCGTCCGAACTTCGCGCGAGCGTAGCGCGGTTGATTCGTTCGCCTCAATGCTGCCCTACCGTTTTTCGTCCGGCAGCGGCACTTGCGTTTTTTGCATGAGATAGCCGAGGAGGTCGCGCACCTGCGTTTCGGAGAGCGCTTCGAGCAGGCCTTCCGGCATCATCGAGACGGCGGACTGCTCGAGCGTTTTGATCTCGGAACGCTCGACCGTTTCGCTGCCGGTCAGCGAGCGGATCGTGACCGTGCGCGGGGTCTGCGCGGGGACGACGCCGGCGAGCATCCGGCCGTCCTTGAGTTCAGCGATCGTCATGCGGAAGTCCGCGTTCACCACGGCACTCGGGTCGGCGATGTTTTCGAGGAGGTAGTCGAGATTGTCGCGGCCGGAACCGGTGAGGTCGGGGCCGATTTCGCCGCCCTGCCCGTAGAGCCGGTGGCACACGGCGCAGACGGTGGTGAAGGTCGCGCGTCCCGCGCTGTGGTCCGCTTTTGCGAGTACTTCGGGCGTGAGCCGCGCCTTGAGTTTCGCGATGAGCGCCTGCTTGTCCGCGGCGGGTTCGCGCAGTTCGCCCCACGCATCGGTGAGCAATTTCGTGAGCGCGGGATCGTTGAAATTGCGAATCTGCCGGGCGTGGAATGGCGTGATGTCAGCGCGCGAAATTTTCCCCGCGACCACTTCCGCGAGCAGCGCCTTTGCAAACGCGGCGCGCGACACGAGGGTCTCGATCACCCCGCCGCGCTCGAGGCCGAGGAAAGTGCGGTAGTTTTTCGCGAGCTTCTCGCCGATCGCCGGATCGTCAAAACGTGCGAGTCCCCGTGCTGCGGCGATGTTCAAATAGCGCGTGCCGAGGAGCCGCTCGCACACGGCGCGCAGGTCGGGCGGATTGCTTTCGATGAGCGTCTGCAGCGCCGCCTTGCGCGCGCCGAGTTCCGCCTTCCCGTCGAGCGCGATGCGCTTCACTTCGTCGAGCGCGCGACCGTCGCCGAAGAGCACGCTGAGTTCGCGCACGCGCGCCTGCAGCGTGTCGTCCTCCGATTTTCCGAGCATCATGACGATGGAGTCCCACGCGGCGGGCTTCGTCGCCTTGCGCCAACCGCTCATGCCCTCAGCGAGACCGGTGAGAATATCGGCGAGAAATGCCCCGCCTTTTTCCTTGCCCGCGAGGAGCAGCGCATTCACGGGCGCGGGATTTTTTTCGATGTCCTCGACGAGCCGTCGCGCGATGAAACGTCGCGTAGTCGGCAGCTCGCACGCCGCGCCGATTTTTGCGAGTGCCGCGGGATTGGAGTCCGCGACCGGGATGAGGCCGTACCAGATCATCAACGGAAGATTGTGATCATTCGCGTCCTCCGCGTGCGCGGCCAGTGCTG
Organism: Chthoniobacterales bacterium; assembly: GCA_038326125.1. GTDB lineage: Bacteria > Verrucomicrobiota > Verrucomicrobiia > Chthoniobacterales > Chthoniobacteraceae > SXWH01. The sequence continues at coordinate 3,687 of JBBQJR010000032.1, read as the reverse complement.
CTGCGAGTGCCGGGCGCTGTTCGGCGGGCAGACGCTGGAGCGCAGACGCCAGCGCCAGCCGCACCAGTCCGGACGGGTCGGACTTCGCGAGCCCTGCGAGATCGTTCAAAATTTCGGTCGGCGCACCCACGTCTTTTCCGGTGTGGGGCGGACGCATGCTCATGCAGGTGTCGAGCGGCCAGCGATCCGAGAGCAGCCGGATCGCCCATGTGCGCACGTGTTCGTTTGCGTCGTGAAGTTGCTTCGCCAAAAATGGAATATCCGTCGCGCCGATGCAATACAGCGACCACAGCGCGCGGAGCCGATGCACCGTGTCGGAATCCGTCTCCAACATCTCTCGGAGCAGCGTCTTCGCGGCATCAAGTCCGCGCCCGGATTCGGCGCGCGCGGTGAGTTCCAACCGCGCCTGCCGCGTGAACCACTCGTTCGCGTGCGTGTGCAGTTTCACGAGCTCGCGCGAGCTGAGCTTCGTGAGATCGAACGGCTCCACGCGCTTCGGATCGTCGTGCGTGATTTTAAAAATGCGCCCGCTCGTGCGATGCACGCCGGTGCTGTCGTGGCACTCGCCGGTGTCGCTCCAGTCGAGCGCGAAGACGCCGCCGTCCGGGCCGTAGCCGAGTTCGAGTCCGCGGAACCATTTGTCCTCCGCGAGCAAAATGTCCGTGCCGTGCTTGCCGACGTAGCCGCTGCCGCTGCGCTCGATGAGCTCCTGATTCGCGCGACGGCCGTGCATGTTCCAGGTGAAAAGATGATCGTGATATTCCGCCGGCCAGTTGTCGCCGAGGTAGAACATCATGCCGATGTGCGCGTGGCCGCCACCGAGCGCGTTCGCCGCGCCGTTGCGTGATTTGGTCCAGTCCTGCGCCGTGTCGAAGTGCCAGTGATCCGCGTGCTGATCAATGAGCCCATAGACGTGCGGGTTCGGGTCGATGGTGTGCGGGCGGACGAAGTGCGCGCCGGTGATGCCATGCCAGAGGTGGCCGTTCACCGTGTTGATGAAGAACAGCTCGCCCATCTCGTTCCAGTCGTGCCCCCACGGATTCGTCGTGCCGCTGCTCAGCGCCTCGAAGACATTCGTCTTCGGATGAAAGCGCCACATCGTTCCGCGCAGCGGGATGCGCTCCGCCGCGGGCGTGCCGGGCGCGCCGACATCGCCGGGCGCCGATGCGCCGCAGCGCCCGTAGAGCCAGCCGTCGGGGCCGAAGCGCAGGCCGTTGGCGAAATTGTGGTAGTTGTCCTGCGGCACGGTGAAGCCATCGAGCATCACCTCGGCGGGGCCGTCGGGTTTGTCGTCACCGTTGCGGTCGGGGATGAAGAGCAGTTGCGGCGGGCACATCAGCCACACGCCGCCGTGGCCGACTTCGAGGCTCGTGAGCATCTGCACGTCGTCGGTGAAAATCGTGCGTTTCGTGAAATGCCCCGTGTTTGTGCCGTCAAAAATCACCACGCGGTCGCGCAGGCAAAGATCGAAGCGCTTCGGCCGCTCGGCGTAGGTGTAATTTTCCGCGACCCACAGCCGTCCGCGCGCATCCCACGACATCGCGATGGGATTTTGCACGTCCGGCTCGGACGCGAAGACGCTCACCTTAAATCCCGGCGGCACTTGGAATTTCGCCGCGGCCTCCTCGGCGGGCATGAGCGGGATGCTCATGTCCTTTTCCGAATCGTACGGCTGCGGAAAATTCGCGGCGGTGGCAATGCCGAGAAGTGCGAGGAGGAACAGCAGCGGTCGTGCGATCATGGTCTGAGACAATCGGAAAGCGTGCCGGTGAGAAGTTAGAAATTGGGAGAGCAACGGCACTGCCTTGCCAAAGCGCTCGCCGGCGCTCGCCGCGACGTGGGGCCGACGATTCGTCGGCCCGAAAGCGTGCGAGCAAACGCGATGGATAAAGTCGCGTTGCGCCCGTGTCCGCGCGCAAGCGGCATGGCGCGCGGCACAATAGGAATCCAAGATGCGTTCCCGGACGCGCGCCGCATTTCCGCGCCCCGCCCTTCACTGGGCGTGCGGTGCCGACGAATCGTCGGCGCTACGCCGCGGCACTTCGCGCAAAAGGGAATGCGGTGATTTGAGAACGCGGCGAAATGGTTCTTCAATCCGCGAGGCCGCTGGAATATTTCTGCCCACAGATGAAAGCCTCCGCATTTCCCCTCGTCGCCGCGGCCCTGTTCACGGTGCTGCTCGCGACCCCGGCCGCACTTTCCGCCGCCGACGATTCGCTCGCGCCGTGGCGCAGCGGGGTGAAAATCAGCGTCGTCGCCCCGCAGGAAGGGCGGCACACGATTCACTCGTATTTCAACACCTGCCCGGAGAGCCCCGATGGAAAATACGTGCTGTTCTTTTCTTCCACCGCGCCGGACGGCCACCACGGCGAAGTCGTCATCCGCGACCGGAAATCCGGCGAGGAAAAAGTGCTCGCGACGAACATCAACGCCGAGGACGCGCATCGCGTCGCGTGCCAGCAGTGGGTTTCCGGCGGCAAGCGCGTGGTCTTCCACGGCGAACGCGATCGCGAGTGGTTCACATGGTGCGTGGACCTCGACACGATGAAGGAGCGTGTGCTCGCGCGCGGCCAGCTCGCAGGCTGGGGTCAGCCGAATGGGGACATCATCCCGCTCTACAGCCCGCACTGGAATCCCGGCGAGCACCGCGATCTCGATTTGATCCATGTCGCGACCGGCGAGAAGACGACACCGGTGACCGTGGACGCGCTGAAGCAGGCGTATCCCGAGTGGTATGCGAAAAGTTTCGGCGAGCAGAAACCGTCCATCTTTTTCCCGATTCTCAGCCCCGATTTGCAGCGCGTCTTTTTCAAAATGGCGCTCAAGACCGGCGAAGATCCGCGCAGCAAAAATGCGAGCGCACGGCTGGGACTCGTCTGCTACAGCCTCGCGGAGAAAAAATTTCTCTACCTCAATCCGAACTGGGGCCACCCGTCGTGGTGGCCGGATTCGCGGCACATCACCGAGATGCACTACACGACGTACGACAGCGACACCGGCAAATCCGCCGCGAATCCCGGGATGCCGACGAAGGCCGCGCGCGCCAAGGCTTTCGCCGACGCCAGCGCCTCCGCGCCCGCGGACGGCAAGCCTTCCAAAGCCGCGCTCGCCGCTGCGAGCACCCTCGCGACGCCGCTGCACGATGTGAGCGGCGACCATCCGTCCGTGAGCCCCGACATGAAGCTCGTCGTCACCGACACGATCATGACGAGCTTCGGCGGCGCCCGGAATGAATGGGGCGTGGTCCTCGCGGATTCGAAGGGCACTGCGCAGATCGTGCTCCACCATTTCGACAATGCGCACGGCGCAAAATCGTGGCGTGTCTCGCACCCGCACCCCGTCTTCAGCGCGGACGGGCGGCGGATTTATTTCAATGTGAGCGACGGCGAATTCACGCGGCTGCACGTCGCGGAGCGCGAGTAGCAAAAAAAACTGCGTTTGGCTTTGCCGCACGTTAGCGGTTCGCGGCCTCGCGTTCCTTCGCGAGCGGACCGCTCCACGGGCCGGCGAGATCGGCGAACCAATGTTTCTTCACCACGGCTCGACCGATGCCCGTTTTCCCGCAGCGATGTTCGATCGCCCGGACGAATTTGTCCGCGCCCTTTTCGTCGCGATCCTTGATCCACGAGCCGCCGCTGTTGAGCACATCGGCGAGTTCCTCGGAGCCGTCGGGCATCAGCCCCGCCG
>JBBQJR010000031.1:0-14422 GCA_038326125.1 Chthoniobacterales bacterium | reverse complement strand
CGCGTGAAGGCCATCGTGTCGAGGATGCGCCGCTCCTCTTCGAAGGTCGGGTAGTCCACGAGCACCTTCAACATGAAGCGATCCACCTGCGCCTCGGGCAGGGGATACGTGCCTTCCTGATCGATGGGATTTTCCGTCGCGAGCACGAGAAAAGGCACGGGCAATTTGTGCGTCTCGCCGCCGAGCGTGACCTGTCGTTCCTGCATCGCCTCGAGCAGCGCGCTCTGCACCTTTGCCGGCGCGCGGTTGATTTCGTCGGCGAGGACGATGTTCGCAAAAATGGGGCCTTTCGTGACGTGATATTGCCCGTCGCCAGGATTGTAGATGAGCGTGCCGGTGATGTCCGCGGGCAGCAGGTCGGGCGTGAATTGCACGCGGTTGAACGAGGCATGAATCGCCGAGGCGAGCGTGCGCACTGCGAGTGTTTTCGCGAGGCCGGGCACACCTTCGAGCAGCACATGGCCATTCGCGAGCAGGCCGACGAGCAGGCGATCGATGAGATATTGCTGGCCGACGACGACCTTGCCGACGACCTCGCGCAGACGGGTGACCCATGCGGCGGCACTGCGGACGCGGGCGTTCAGTTCATCGAGGGATTCGGTCATGTTGGAAAGAATGGACGCCGTGCGGCGCGCCGCGCAAGGACAGCGGAAAGCGCACTTTCAGCAAGCAGAGAAACAATCGCGGGCGCTTGCCGGTGAGACTTGAAATCTTCTGTCTTTGTCCTGCTCTTGCTCTTGCTCTCTGCGACGCAGGATTCGAGAGCGAGAGCAGGAGCAGGCCAAAGAAAAAGAGCCGCCGAGTTCCGAGATCGATCCGCAGCCCGGCGGGAGATCGCCCTCACGAGCGCTTATAGTGCAGGCTCAGCGTGTGAAATGCCTGATCGCCTTCATTCACGCCGACGTGAAAATAGATCAGCTCCACCGCCGTGTTGTTGCGGTTCCATTTGTAACCCACGAGCGTCTGCGTCGCCTTGCCGTCAGGCGTCGGCGTGCTCGAGCGCACGAGCTGCTGGCCGGGGCCGTAAAGCCGCTCGAGCATCTGGCGTTTTTCGGAAAGGCACGCGCCGTATTTTTCCTCGTCCCAGCCGTCCTGCTCATACTGCAGCTCCACCTCCACGAGCTGGCCGCCGGCGAGCATCTCGCGCACTTTTCCGTTCGAGCCTTTGTCCTTGGAAAGCTCGCCGCCCTCGAAGTGAAACAGCACGCGGCGCAACTCCGGCGGCTTCGGCGCCGTGGTGTCCGCAGGGTTTGGTTTTTTGAAACCGCCCGCCGTCACGATCCACTGCCGATTCAGTTTTCTGCGCCCGTTGATCGCGAGTTTCGCCGCCTCGATTTTCACCTCCAGCCGCTCCGACGGCTCATGCCACATGAGGCTGAAAGGGGGATGAATTTCCCGCTCCTGCGGCCCGGCGGCCGGTGCGGGCGCGGGCGCGGGCGTCGCCTTCGCCGGCTTCTCCGCCCTCGACGAAATCGCCGCGGCCAGCATCAGCCCGGCGAGGATCCGGCATGGAAGTGGGTGGGCAAATTGCATCGCAAAAAGGATCGCCCGGCGCGCCGCTCGACTGCAATCCCAAACCGCCCGGAGCGCGCGCGGGCCGCGCTGAAATGCCGCGGATGATCAGGCCGCGGGGCTTTGAAAAAAATCAGGGAGTGCGGACATGGGCAGCGACTTTTCGCCAGCGAAAAAACCATAGCGCGGTGAAGATTAGCAACGGCAGCACAAATGCCAGCAGTCCGCGATACGGGAATGCCCACCCGAGCCGGGTGCCTTGGAAACCGAGCGTGAGATAGAGTGTGAGCACGCCTGCGGAGAGCATCATCGCGAAACGCGCGGGCAGGCGGCCGGGCGCGAGCGCGCCGAGGGCGAGCGCCCAGTTCACGTACCACGGCCAGATTTCCGTGATGATGAAAAAATAGGATGCGAGCAGCGACGCGCCCGACCAGACGAGAAAATCCGTGAAGCTGCGCGTGCGCCACGCGGCAAAGAGGCCGAATGCCGCGAAGCCGAGCCACGTCACGATGCGGAGGATGGCGTTCGCCCGGCGCACCGTCCGCCGTTCGATTACCGGTTTCTCGAGTTCGCGCGCGACAGGGTCGCTGTCGGCGAGCGCGGGGCGTTTCGTTTCGTCGTAGCTATCACCGGCGAAAAATCCCTTCTGCTGCGTCACCGGATCATACACGCGCAGCCATTCCGTCCGGATCGGTGAGATGATCAGCAGCCGCTCGCCGGCCTCCGCGTGACGCAGCACCGGTGCGGAGGCGGACTTTGCGCTGTGCAGTTCCGCGCTCTCCCGCAGCCGCACCCAGAACGGATAGAAGAACACGCTCACCTTCGCCGACTCCGGCTCCTCGCCGACGACGACGCGGAGGCCCGTGAAAATCAGCTCGTGAAAATTGTTCATGTAAAAATCCGGCGCAGTCGCCGAATGCGCGACGGGCAGGTCGGCGTCCGCCTTGGCGAAATGGAACGCGACCAGCGCCACCGCGCCCGCGGAGATCGCGCTGCGCAGCACGAAGCTGATGCGCTCGCGCCACGTCTTCGCCTCGCGCAACACGAGCAGCAGGTAGAGCGGCACGAGCATGCCCGTGAGAAATTTCACCAGCGCGGAAAGCGTGAGCGCGACGACGGCGCTCGCCTTGTGCCCGCGCAGGTGCAGCCACACGCCGAAGGCGACGAACGCAAGCATCACCGGGTCGTTGTGCCCGCTCAGGCCGGTCTCCATGATGAGCAGCGGGCTCCACAGGAAAAGCACGAGGCCGCGCGCGGCATTCTCGGGCGAATATTTCCGCAGACAGCTCCAGATGAAGGCGGACGCGATGAGCGCGGAGACGATCGCGATGAGCCGGAAAGCGAGCACCGTCATGCCGAGATGCTCGCCCGTGAACCACGTCGCGGCCGCGGAAATGAACGTCCACACCGGGCCATACCACGAGGGGATATATTCGATCCCGTACTGCACGAAAAATGGATCGGTGTCGGGAAAAGGCATGACTCCGCTGTACGGATTTCCCCCGTACACGGACGCCGCACGGCCGTACATCGCGTAGGCGAAAATATCCGTGGAAAACATCACCGGCGACACGACGTAGGTCAGCATCGCCACGGCTCCAGCGGCGAAGACAAATGCCTGGACCGCCAGCGACTGCACGCCACGCAGCGCACGGAAAACGGTGGCGTAAACCGCGAAAAGCGCCACGCACACCAGCGCGAATGGAATGCACGCCCGCAGCGGACCCGTCGCCGTCTGCACGGCCTGCAGCGAGTCCTTTGTCGGCACGGTGAGCCAAGGAAAAATCTCACCGGCAAAACTCGGCTCCGACTGCGAGAGCGGCGCGGCGGTGAAAGGCAGGAGCAGATGGAGGCCGACCACCAGCGCGGCGCAGATCCAGAGTGTGACGCCAGCCCGCGACCGCGCCGGTTCGCCGGAGGTCACTCCTTTGCGACTGGGCTTCGAGGGGCTAGACATGTTCCGACCCCATGCCTCGCACAAACCATCAGGCGTCCACTAGAAGAAAAGCCTTCACGCGAATCGGCGTTTTTCCCAACCCTTTGTCATGCGAATCCGCCACTTCGGATCAATGACGATGCGCATGATGGCGAGGCGATCGGCTCGCTGTTTCCGCGTTTGGCGTGAAGCTGCGGCTCCGCCATTTTCCACTCAGCTCCAGCCGTGCGCGGCGCGGACTTTGAGCATCACGTCGAGGATCGCATTCCACGTCTGTGCCTGTTCGAGCTTCGCATTCGGGAACATGCAGCCATCCCAGCAAATGTGCTGGATGCCGCGCGCGGAGGCATCTTTCAGCCAGTAGCCGGCGCACTTCACGATATCGAGCTTGCCCGCCGGATCGTCGGCGGGGCAGTGCTTGCCGGTCTTGTCGTGCGCGCCGGCGCCGTGGATCTGACCGTCGTTTTGCGCGACGTGGAAATCGAAAGTCCACGGGCGCAGTTGGTCGGTCATCTTCGCGTAGGCGGCCCAAAATTCGGCGTCGGTCGCACCGTCCTTGATCAGCGCGTGCTCGGGGGCGTTATAGCCGAGGAGGTAGAGGTAGGTGTGCGCGAGGTCCGCTTGGAAGCCGACGGTCTTCGGCATGCCGACGGCTTCGAGCAGGTCGAGCATGTCCTTCCACGAATGCATCCCCGCCCAGCAAATTTCACCTTCAGCCGCGAGGCGCTCGCCGTGCTGCTCGGCGATCTTTCCCGCTTCGCGGAAAGTCTCGGCGATCTTCGCGGTGTTCGCCGTCGGGTTCTCGCCCCACTTGTTCACGCCGAATTCCGCGGAATCAATGCGGATGACGCCGTACTTGCGCACGCCATGCTTGTTGAAAATGCCCGCGATGCGGCACGCCATTTTCACCGCGCTGAGAAATTTTTCCCGCTGCGCCGCGTCGCCCATCGCGCTGTCGCCGATCGTCCCGCCCCACACCGGCGCGACGAGCGAGCCGACGTTGAATCCTTTGCCCGCGATGAGGTCGGCGATTTTCATCAGCTCATCGTCGCTCGCCTCGGGATTCGTGTGCGGGAGAAAGAGGAAGTAGTCTATCCCCTCAAACTTCTGCCCGTTCACGTTCGCGGCCGCGGTGAGGTCGAGCATGTGCTCGAGGCTGATGGGCGGCTCCTGGCCTTCGCCGGTGCCTTTGCCGACGAGTCCGGGCCACATTGCGTTGTGAAGTTTGGGAAGGGAATGGCTCATGGTGCGGAGGATTTTTAAGAGGGCGCGCAGGCTACCGGCGAGCTTCCGTGAGGCAATGCGAAAGTCGGCCGCAGCATCGAGCCCGCGGGCTACAGCGCCTTGTCCTGCTTGGGGTGCCGTTCCAGTGCGCGCAGGCGCGCACTTTGGTAGAGCGGAATGGAAAAGCCTGCGATGAACGCCAACCCCCCGACTCCGGTGACATAGGTGACCGGCCCCGTGGTCTCGATCAATGCCCCGCGCATTCGGCTCTGGAGGCTTGCGACAAATGGCGGCAGGTGGCGGCTCAGCGTCGCGGTCTTCGGCAGCTTCGAGACATCCAGCAATGCCGAAATCTGCGGATTGCCAGCGATGGCGTTTGCAATGAACGGACGCGCCCGATCGTAGAGGCGCTCGAACAGACGGGCGGAGTCGAGATACGCGAGGCCGGCGTTCGGTTCCCCGACTGTTTTGAGAGCACCGATGAAAGCGGCGGATTCCGCGAGGGCGGATTTTCCCGAGGCGGCGTGCGCGAGGGCGGAGGTGACGGAGCCCTGGTTCAGCCCGAACATGAGATGCGTGCCGTTCAGCGCGAGCGTCGGCTGCATGAGCGGGATCGCGGCCTTCGCGCTCCAAAGTTTTGTGCCGTGGTAATCCTTTTCGAGGAGCGGTCCGTTCGCGCTCATCGCCTCGGTGATCATATCCGCGAATTTGCGCGCCTTTTCCGCATCGCGCACCTCCGCCGCGACGAACAGCGCGGGGAACGCGAGGCCGCCCGATTCCCAATCGGACACCACGGCAAGCTCCGGGCCAAACGCCTTGGCGATGTCCGCCACGACGAGGCCGTGTTTGCCCAAGTCGGCGGCGAGGCCCTTGAAGATGGGATTCCCCTCCCACAATTTTTGAAAATCAAAGCCGGAACTCACGATGCCGGCCTCCAAGTAGGCCAGAGTGTCTTCGCCTGTGAAGGCCCGTGAGCGGTGCTTCGACTCGATGCGCGGAGGCACCATCCGTGAATCAACGAAGGCGCGCTCGCGCATGAGGCGACCGTCGAATTTTGTCGAAACGGTGAAGGTCTTCGGGAGGACGTCCCGCACTTGGTCGAGCATGGCCGCATCCCTCCCGCCCATCGCGAACGCGGCTTTCAGAAATTTCTCGTAGGACAGAAATCCCGTCACATCCGGCGAATCCACAAATTCCTTTTCCGCGTCCTTCCATTCATCGGTGTCCGCCAGCGAGCGCGGGCCGTTTCCGGCGCGGCGCGCCAGCGCGTCGAGCAGCGTCTGCCGGTCGGTGGCGAACAGCACCTGCCGGTCGGCGTGGGCCAATGAGATCGTGAAATTGCTGTCCGTGAACGTCTCGATCTCGGTGCCTGCGACATTTTCCTTCGAGTCCTTCACGTGAGCGTTTGTCAGGATTGCCTCGCGCAATCGCTGCAGCAGCGCCTCCGCGCCCTGGGCTTCTCCCCGATACGAAACGCCGAAGAGCATTTTTGGAATCGCATTCGAGCCAGCCGCGAAATTCGGCATTTCGAGCAGCGAGAAAAATCCGCCCGATGGCGCGACTTTCACGATTTCATCGAGGGTCGCGCGCACTTCGCCGGGCACCTGCTGAACGCCCTCGTGGATCAGCTTTGCCAAAAAATCCTGCACTTCCGGCTCGCGCGCCATCTCTCCCCACGAGGACTGGCTGCCTCTTTCGACGGTGCGCTGCAAATCGTGGTACTCACCAAACATGAGCGTTTCCGGCGGCAGCAGCCGCGCGGCCGTCTGCATGGCTTCCGCGGCACGCAGGGAGAGGGGCAGGACGACAGACAGGAGAACAAGAAACGGGAACCTCATGCGCGAAAGTTTCAGCAGCGCAGCGCGGGCGCGCCAAGCAGAATGAGTGACTGAAAGCCCGGTGCGGATTTCAACGGTTCACGCTGAAAAAACGCGCGAAGTTTTCCGCGACGGTGGCGGCGAGTTCGTCGCGAGTCGTGCCGCGAAGTTCCGCGAGCGCGTCGTACGCGACGAGGAGATTGGCGGGATGGTTCAGCGGCTTGCCGTCCGCGCCGGCGAGCGGGCGCGGGTTGCGTTCCGGCGGCGGGGCGAGATCGGGCGCGTCCGTTTCCACGAGGAGGCGATCGGCCGGCAGCGTGCGGAAAATTTCGCGTTGCGCGGATTTTTTCGTGTGGAGAAAGGACGGCGAAAAAGAAAAGCGCGCGCCGCGATCCAGAAAGCCCACGACCATTTCCGCCGGACCGCCGTACGCGTGCAGCAGGAAACCACGCGCTGGCAGCGGACCCGCGCGGATGATGTCCCACAGCGCGCCCCATGCGCGGATGCAGTGGATCGTCACGGGGAGATCGCGCTCCGCCGCGAGCGCGAACTGCGCGCGAAAACACTCCGCCTGCGCGGCGGGATCGTGACCTTCGATCCAGCGATCGAGGCCGATTTCGCCGACGCCGGCACCGGGATGCGCATTGAGAAAGCCGAGCAATTTTCCGAGCCACGACTCGCTCCGCGCATTCACGTACCACGGGTGCAGGCCGAAGGACGGCAGCACCCACGGCGTCGCGGCGGCGAGTGCCGCGACCTCGGCCCAGTCGTCCTCGCGCGTGCCGTTCACGACCGCGCCGCGCACGCCGAGCGCGGGAAGTTCCGCGAGAAAATCCGCGCGCCACGGGAGCAGCCGCGCATCGTGCAGATGATTGTGCGCGTCGAAGAGCGGGGCGGATTCCATCGCGTGCGGTGCCTTGAAACTCCCGCTACGCGCGCGGTACTGCGACTCTCGCGTCGTCCCCGGCGTCCCTTGCCGCGAGTTGGGCGGCGAGCTGTTTCATGCGCAATCGCACCGAGGCGAGGCCCTGCAGGCGCGTGGGTGAAATCATCCGATCGAATCCGAGGTCTTCGATAATCGTCGGTTCAAAGACGATCACCTCGGCGGGAGCCGCGCCGTCGTAAAGTTCGCACAGCAACGCGACGAGACCCTTCACCATCGGCGCCTCGCACTCCATGCGCCAGCGGCACACGGCCGCCTCCGCAGATCCGGCAGGATCGAGTGCTCCCGTGAGCCACACGCGCGACTGACAGCCGGCGACGCGGTGGTCCTCGGTGAGAACTTCAGCCGCTGGCGCAGGCCATTTTTTCGCCCGCGACATGAGCGCGGCGAGGCGCTCGTGCAGGTCCTCGATGATCCCGAGCTTCGCCACGAGCTGGCGCTGTTTTTCGGCGAGGCTCATCTCGGCGCTCATGAATGTGCGCGGCTACTTTTTCGCCAGCGCGTCCTCGATCGCCTTCGTGATCTGCGCGTCATCCGGTTCCACGTCCGGCTCGAAACGCGCGATCACTTTCCCATCGCGACCGATGAGAAATTTCCCGAAATTCCAGCGAATGTTGCCGGGGAATGCCGCGCCGGGGCCGGTGAGTTCCTGAAAGAGCGGGTGCTGCTCCGGCCCCTTCACGTGGACCTTGTCCATCATCGGAAAAGTGACGCGGTAGTTCGCCGTGCAGAACGATTTGATCTCCGCATTCGTGCCGGGCTCCTGCGCGCCGAAGTCGTTGCACGGAAAGCCGACGACCACGAGGCCCTTGTCCTTCAGCTTGTCGTAGAGCGACTGCAGCCCGGCGTACTGCGGCGTGTTCCCGCACTGGCTCGCGACGTTCACCGCGAGCACCACTTTTCCGCCGAACGCCTTCAGCGAAGTCTCCTTTCCGTCAATGTCCTTGATGGGAATGGTCTGCACCTTCGGCTCCTCCGCGAGAAGCGAGGCGCTGAGTGTGGCGGCGACGGCGAGGACGGCGAGGTGGAGGATGTTCATGGCTGGATAAAAGTGGCCCGCACTCTTCGCAGGCGCACGCGGTGCGCGCAATGCCGCTTCGCCCGCGAATGAATTTGGAAGCCATGAAATCCGGAAGTTGCCCGCGCAGGCGTGCCCGCTCCTTTCGTGATTTCATGGTTTCCAAATTCCAACAGCACGCACGACACCGGTTCGCCCGCCCGCGCATGTTGCAACCCGCGCCGCGCCCGCTATCTTCGCCGCCATGATGCGCACTTCGAATCCCACCCTGTCACCCGCCACCTTCCAACAGCCCGTCGCCGCCGGCGAGCAACGCATGACGATCCAAGGCGCGGTGAACAAAAGCGCGTTCCTCCTCGTCCTCGCGATCCTTTCCGCCGCGTTCACATGGAATCGCTTCGCGGAAAATCCCGGCGGCGCGATGCCGCTGGTCGTCGTCGGTGCCATCGGCGGCCTCATCATGGCGATGATCACCTGTTTCAAAAAAGAATGGGCTGCGGTCACCGCGCCGATTTACGCGCTCCTCGAAGGTCTCGTCCTCGGCGGCATCTCCGCGATCTACAACATGCAGTCGCATGGCATCGTCCTGCAGGCGGCGATGCTCACCTTCGGCACGCTGTTCGCCATGCTCTTCGCGTATCGCACCGGACTCGTGCGCGCGACGGAGAAATTCAAAGCCGGCGTGATCGCCGCGACCGGCGGCATTTTCCTCCTGTACATGGTCTCGTGGATTCTCAGCCTCTTCCATGTGAACATGTCCTTCATGAATGGCGGCGGGATGCTCAGCATCGGCATCAGCGTCTTCGTGGTCATCATCGCCGCGCTGAATCTCGTGCTCGACTTCGACGTGATCGAGCAGGGCGCGGCCGTCGGTGCCCCGAAGTATCTCGAATGGTATGCCGGCTTCAGCCTGCTGGTCACGCTGGTGTGGCTCTACCTCGAAATCCTCCGCCTGCTCGCGAAGCTGAACTCGCGGCGCGACTAGGCCGCGGCTACCGGAAGCGTTGCTTCAACTTTGGAGTTAGGCCTGAATGAGCTCTCTAGAGCAAACGAAGGATGCTTTGCTGCACCTGATTGGTGAAACCGTTCTTTACCTTCAAGGGCTTGAACGATTGATGGCGAACATTCTGAAGCGCAATTCTGATCAGTCATTGTCTGCGGCCCAACTAAACCAACTCGACAGGCGAACAATGGGCATTCTGATCACAACTCTGCGACAGCGCGTAGAGTTATCACACAATTTTTCTGCAGACTTGGCGGGCCTTCTATCGGACCGTAACACGTTAATCCATAACCTATCGTCACAATCTTGGTTCGATTGGAACTCCGTTTCCGGGCAGCTTGCACTGTGTCAGTTCCTTGGCAGCCTCCACAGTCGCAGCGGTGAGGCCTGTAAGATATTTCTAGCCTACCTTCTTTCTGCGTCTGATGAGGATGGAACGAAAGCCGAGCATTATACTGATCCGGCCAAAAGAGCCTTCGTCGGCGAGATACGTCAGGACTATCTGCACGGACTCAAACCAAAGGCCTAATGGATTGCATCGCCATGCCCGTCCGCCGCATCCAGCCTGTCACCTGACATCTCCTCGAACTCCTCGAAGTGATCCGGGCGCAGCGGCTCGCTGATGCGGTAGTCCTCGCCGAGCCATTTGCCGAGGTCGATCATCTTGCAGCGCTCCGAGCAAAAAAGGCCGGCGGGGGGCGCTGTAAAATCAACCTTCTTCCCGCAGATGGGGCAGCGGAGCGATGGCGTTTTTTCCATTCCTGATTGCTCGATCCGTTCGGATGTTTTGTCCATCGCAGCTTATGTGCCGCCAAGCAGCGCGCGGGCGCGACTTTGGCAAAGGTGAAACGCCACGCCAAGTCCTGCTCCGAAGCCGAGGCCGTAGCACACGGCCCAAAGCATCATCGCGACGAAACGATGATGCATCGCGAGCTTTCCCTCGATCCATCCGCCGGCAAAATATCCGAGCGCGTTCAGCACGAAAAGCGCGACGAAAATTTTCAACACCGACCGCTGCGCATCGAAGGCAAACGCGAGGATCGCGCCCATCGCGACCGTGCCGCCGAGCAGGCCGGCGATTTCGCCCTCGCGCCCGCGCAGCCACACCCAGAAAGCGATCCACACGGCGGCGTAGGCGAGGAAGGCGAGTGCGAACAATTTGTAAAATCGCGAGAGCGAACCGGGACCGAGGATGAGCCGGTGCAGGAGCGGTGCGCTCAACCCGATGAAAATCGCGATGCAAAAAACGTAGAGCTGCATCTCGCTGCCGTGGCGAAACCACAAATCGAGGATCGGCCACGGCGCGAAGCCCGCGATGCTCAAGAGCGTGAAGCCGACGGTGCCGCGCACGACGGACGCGCCGAGTGTCGGCAGCGGATTCGGAACATTTTCGGCACGCACGCGGGCGGCGATGCTTTGCGGGTCGAGTTGGAAGAGGGACATAGTGCGGGAATTTCGCCGCTTGCGCGGATCACACCAACCAAATCACGGCGAGAGCAGGCATGGAGGTGCGCGAAGGCGCAAAGTGTTTTCGATTTCGCGGTCCCGCCGAACGGCGGAAAAAACACCCGGCGCACGTGCTCCGGCTTTGCGTCTTTGCGTGACACCCGAAGCCGCGTCCGCGATCGAATTCGGATCACTCATTCACGACGATGCGAGGGTGCCGCGTCTTCACCCACAGCAATGCAAGGCCCACACCGATCGCCGCGCCGAACCAGCGGACCGGACCTTTGCCGAAGACGATCGTACCGTTGAAAACCATGAAGAAAAAGAACCCCTGCCAAGCCACCGTCAGCGCTCGCGGGCGGCGGGCAAAGTTTTCCGGCGCGAGCCACCACCACAACACATCGGCCAGCCACGCGAGGGCGAAAAGGTAGTTCAGAAAAAGTCCGCCGCCCCAGTTCACGCCCGTCATCCCGGCCGTCTGGCGCGCCGTCTCGCGGTACGCGGCGGCGTGGCTCCAGCCGTGGAAAAAGGCGAAGGCGCAAGCGACGTGCGCGAGGAAAAAGGCGCACCCGATCGTCCACATCACGCGCGCCCATGCGAGCCACCGGCGGCGCGCGCGCGCGAGCCGCAGCAGCGCCGCGCCCAGTGCGTAGCCGCCGAGCGCGAGCCACACGGTGAGCTTCGTGAGCAGTTCCCCGTTCAGCGGTGGCATCTCAAATGGTCCTGCACGGAAAACGAGTGCGCGTCCCCTCCCGCGCGGCTCAGTCGGGCAGCTTCGAGAAGTCAAACGAGCAGCAGCCGAAATCGAGCACCGGCCCCCTTTTCTGCAGCCGCTTGCGGAAGAGCTTCGCGATGCAGTACTCGCGGCGCTGCGCGATGGCGCGCATTTCCACGATGCCCGCGTGCTTCAGCACGCGCAGGTGCTTGGAGACGTTGTACTGGGTGAGGCCGAGGCGCTCGGAAAGGTCGTTCACACTTTCGTCTTCCGCCTCGAGCAGCGCCTTCACGAGCCGCATCCGCGTGCGATCGGAGAGGGCTTTGAGAATGCTCGTGCAGTCGCCGGAAGGCATGGGCGGAGCATGGAGAAAATTTCGCACCGCAGCAATCATTTCCTTGACGCTATATGCCTCCCTGCGCATACGCGCACGTTCTCAAATGATAACGTTCGTCCCCGTCCTCCTCCTCGCCTCTGTCGCCGCGGCGTTCGCCACGCCGAGCGGGCTGAACAACATCCCCACCGCCGACACCACGCCGATGGGTACCTTCGTCCTGCAGGGCTTCACCACGCTCGGCGGCAACCGCGACGCGGACTTCAACCTCGGCTTCAAAACGGGCATCGATCTCAAGGCCGTGAAACTCGAGCTCGGCCTCGCCAGCCACCTCGTCCCCGGCAAGGGCGGGCCGGTCGAACCGCACATCAAACTCGCCGTGCCGCTCGGCGAAGGTCTGCCGCAGATCGCGGTGGGCGCGGCCAACAATTCCTTCCGCGACGAGGACCGCCGCCGCGCGGGCGACACGTTCGCCTACTTCGTCGTGTCGCAAGATTTCCACTGGTTCCGGGCGCACGCGGGCCTCGCGGTGCAGGACAGCCAGCCGCAGCCGTTCTTCGGTTTCGACAAGACGTTTCGTCTCGAGAAAAAGCGCGTGGTCAGTGATGGAAAGAGCACGCGTGTGACGACCACAGGCGGCGCGGGCGCCGGGACCGGCCACGGCGCCGGAGCGGGAGATCCGTATGCCGCGCTGGTGACACGCGATCTCTTCACCCTCCGCACCGACGCGATCCAGATGCGCAATCACGACTGGCTGCTCTCCGCGGGCGCGCTCATCCCGGTGACCAAATGGTTGATCTTCGAGGCGTGGGGCAATTTCCCGACCGACGGCGGCCAAGCCTCCGCGACGCTCAAGGCGAACTTCGTTTTCAGCTTCTGAACCCGCGCATTTTCCCAAACCAAAATCCTCAACCAAACATCCGACCCATGAAACTAAAACGCACTCTCCCCTTCCTTGCTGCGCTCGCGCTTTTCGCCGCCGGCGGCCTCGCGCTCGCCGATATCGGCATCATCTCCGCGGCCGACGCGAAGAAACTGATCGAAGACCCGAACCCCGCGAAACGTCCCGTCGTCCTCGACACGCGCGGCGGCTACAAGGACTACTTCCGCGGCCACCTGCCGACGGCGCAGCACCTCGAATTCGACACGCTGCGCGGTACCGACCGCGGCATTCCGGTGCAGTATCTGCCGGATGATCTGACACGCGCGCTGCTCATCCGCGCGGGCGCGGACAAGGACCGGCTCATCCTCGTTTATGCCACGGGCGAGGCGCTGCCGAACGATGAAATCCTCAGCAGCACGATGGTCGTCCATGTGCTCGAGAAGTTCGGTTTCAAAGATGTGATGATCGTGGATGGCGGCCTGCCCGAGTGGAAGAAGCAGGGCTTTGCGCCCACGCAGGAATACTTTGGCTATCCGCCCGGACATCTGCCGAAAATGATGGAGCCCGAAATCGCAGCGAACGTGAGCGACGTGCAGAAGCATGTGGGCAAGCCGGGCAACCTGCTGGTGGACGCGCGTCCGATCAATGAGTTCCAGGGCGACGATGCGATCTGGCTGCGCAAGGGCCACATCCCCGGCGCGATCAGCTTCCACTGGGCGCGGCTCATGGAGAAGGACAACACGCACAAGTTTAAGCCATTCTCCGAGACGAAGGCGGAACTCGAAAAAGCGGGCATCACGCCGGACAAAAACATCATCTGCTACTGCGGCACATCGCGCGAAGGCAGCCTGCTGCGCTTCTATCTCAAGCACGTCGCGCACTATCCGAATGTGCGGCTCTACGAGGGAGCGTGGAAAGAATACGTGTGGCTTCAGGACAAGTCGCTCCCCGCGGAAACCGGCGGCGAACCGGCGGGGAAATAGCGGCCGCAAAATCGATCACCGACTGCGCCGTTGCCTCCGGGCGGCGGCGTAGTTGTGCTTCTGCAGCGCCCTGTTTTGAAGTTAGGAGTTAAAAGTGGGATGTTAGATGTTGAAGCCACCGCAGCGGAACCATTGTTGACAGAAACCTTCGGGCCTCGCCGAGAGTATGGATGACGCAGGAAATTTAATCGAGGCTTCCGTGCGAGGCTGGCGAGGTGCGCCTTGTTCATGGAAAGGTCGCGCTTCCCGCTCGCACCGATCCGGCCCGCAGGCAGCTTGAAGCCGTTTGGCTCTCTCTCGCAGGCTGCGTGCTTTTTGCCTTTCGGATTTCCGTTGATGAGCCCAGAAGTTCTCTGTGCCGAACGAGAAGGAATATCTCATCATTTGCGATGAATCGGATCGGAAAGGTCCGTTCTTTTCAAATTTCTATGGTGGTGTGCGCATTGGTGCGTCTTATCTGCAGCCGGTTAGAGCGTGTCATGCACTTTGACGGAAAAGGGAGTTAAGCATGAGGGTAAGAAAGGCAAGCCAGTGAAGGGCTGCCAGAGACGAAGGGAGCCGCTCGTAATCCCGGGCCAGGCGGCGAAAGCGACTGGCCCAGGCAAAGG
>JBBQJR010000030.1:0-14791 GCA_038326125.1 Chthoniobacterales bacterium | reverse complement strand
GACGATTCAAGGGGGCGGGGGAAGTCAGGGATGACAGCGCTACAACGCCCAACCTGTCTTCCCGCCCACAAGTGTCCGCACGGCGCGGCCTTTGATTTCGCGGCCGTGGAATGGATTGTTCCGGCTGCGGGAAAAGCTCTGTTCCTTATCCACCGTCCACTCCAAATCAGCGTTGATCAGCGTGACGTCGGCGGCGGAACCGACGCTGAGCGTGCCGCAGCCGAGTCCGAGGAGCTTTGCCGGGTTTGACGTATAAAGTTCGACAAGTCTCCGCAGCGGAATCGCTTTTCGTTTGTGGACGAGGATGTCGAGAAACAAGCCGAGCTCCGTTTCCAGCCCGAGGATGCCGAACGGTGCCTGATCAAACTCGACCTCTTTTTCAAAGCCGCAATGCGGCGCGTGGTCGCTGCCAAGGATCGTGATCGTGCCGTCGGCGATGCCCTCGATGAGCGCTTCGACATGCTCCTGCGAACGGAGCGGCGGGTTCATTTTGAAGTTTGTGTCAAAGCCGCGCACCGACTCATCCGTGAGAGCGATGTGGTGCGGGCAGACTTCGCCGGTCAGCGGGATGCCGCGCGCGCGCGAACGGCGCAAAATGCCCACGCTGCCGGCGGCGCTGAGATGCTGGCAGTGTATGGGCGTGCCGGTGAGTTCGGCGAGCAGCGCATTGCGCGCGACGATGATTTCCTCGCCGATGGCGGGCCAGCCGGGCATACCGAGTTCGGCGCTCACGCGACCTTCGTGCATCACGCCTTTGCCGACGAGATTTGCGTCCTGACAATGGTCCATGATCACGAGACCAAACATGCGCGCGTATTCGCACGCTCGGCGCATAACTTCGTGGCTCTGCACACAGTGCCCGTCATCGGTGAGCGCGACGACGCCCGCCTTGAAGAG
The DNA here is from genome assembly GCA_038326125.1 of Chthoniobacterales bacterium. Classification (GTDB taxonomy): domain Bacteria; phylum Verrucomicrobiota; class Verrucomicrobiia; order Chthoniobacterales; family Chthoniobacteraceae; genus SXWH01. Next base: position 13,894 of record JBBQJR010000030.1, on the reverse strand, counting down.
CGAACCGATCGGCGCGAGTTCCTCGCCGGCGAGCCCTTTCGTGATCGATCCGGTCGGCAGCACGTTCACGCACGCCTCGGCGCGCGCCTTTTCCAAAATCCACGTCACCACGCTCGGGCTGTCCACCGGCGGCGATGTGTTCGGCATGCAGACGACCGTGGTGAAGCCGCCCGCCGCCGCGCACTTCGCGCCCGTTGCGATGGTCTCCTTCGCCGACTGTCCGGGCTCGCGGAAATGGACGTGGATATCAATCAGCCCCGGACAGACCACGAGGCCGCTCGCGTCAATGACTTCGAGATTGTGCGGATGTTTTCGCACCGTCGCATCGAAGTCGATCTTCCCGATTTTCCCGCCGGAAATGTAGATGTCGCCGACGCGATCAATGCCGTTCGCCGGGTCAATGATGTGGCCGTTGGTGATGAGCGTGGTCATCAAAGTTCGAGCAGATGACGCAATGCCGCCTTCACATCACGCATCGCGATCTCGGTGATCTTGCCGAGACAATTGGGCGCGTGGAGCATCGGCGTCTTCACGTGAGACAATCACCACCGGGCGCTTTTTCCCGGCAAAGCCAAAATCCACGAGGTCCACTTCCCCCGGCTTAGGATTCATAAAAGGATTCAAGCATTCTGGAGCGATGTTCCGCGGAGGCGAGGATGTCGCTGTTGTCCTCCAAGCGCACCGGGAAAGGGATGCCCTGAGACGCGGAGACCCGCGTAAGAAACAGGTTGATCGCCGCGTCGGTGGTGAGGCCGAGTTTGATGAACACGCGCTCGGACTTGCGCATCGCAGTCTTGTTCACGGTCGCACGAAGGAGCGTTTCGGTGGTTTTCATGGTTGGTGGATTTTCACGGCACGAGTTCGTCAGCGATGACGCAGGGCATTGCGGACTTCCTCGAGGATTTCCGCTTCGTCCATCGGAAAGCGAACCTTGCGCTCGACGAGCAGCGCTTCGAAATCCCACCGATCCATCTTTGCCAGCGTCGCCGCGCGGCCCGGCGGGAGTTTTCCTTCGCGGTAAAGAGCAATGGCGAGCTCGCGGCGGGCCTCTGCTTCGTCGATGTCCGGAGGCAGTTCGAGGGTGATGCTCATGGATGCAGATTAGGTTTTGGGCGGGCCAATCGCAACGGCGCAGATTTGATTCAGGAGGCGCGCGCCGGAGCAGAGGAAGAGGATGGCCATGCGTGTGGCGAGGCCGTTGGTGACTTGCTCGAGGATCACGCTGCGGGCGCTGTCGGCGATGTCGCTGTCAATTTCCACGCCGCGGTTGATCGGGCCGGGATGCATGATGAGGCAGTCGGGCTTGAGGCGCTCGGCGCGCGCTTTTGTGAGGCCGAAGAAGGCGGTGTATTCGCCGAGGCTCGGGAAATATTCCTTGCGCTGCCGCTCGTGCTGGATGCGCAGGAGGTTCACCACGTCCACCTCGGGCAGCAGTGCGTCGAGGTCGTGCGTGATGCTGACGCCGAGCGCTTCGAGCGAGCGCGGCACGAGCGTGGGCGGGCCGCATAAAGTGACGCGCGCGCCGAGTTTGAGGAGCGCGTGGATGTTTGATCGCGCGACGCGGGAAAACAAAATGTCGCCGATGATGGCGACATGCAGCCCGGCGATGCGGCCCTTCTTTTCGCGGATGGTGAAAGTGTCGAGCAGCGCCTGCGTGGGATGCTCGTGCGCGCCGTCGCCCGCATTGATGATGCTCGCGCGCAGCCGTTCGGCGAGAAATTGCGACGCGCCCGCACTGCTGTGCCGCAGCACGATGATGTCGGCGAGATTCGCCTCGAGGATCTTCGCGGTGTCCTTGAGCGTCTCGCCTTTCGTGAGGCTCGAGGTGTCGGCCGAGATGTTGATGACATCCGCGCTGAGGCGAATCGCGGCGATTTCAAACGACGTGCGCGTGCGCGTGCTCGGCTCGACGAAAAAATTCACGAGCGTCTTCCCGCGCAGCGCCGGGACTTTTTTCACCTCGCGGGTGCCGACGTCCTTAAACGCGGCGGCAGTGTCGAGAATCTGCGTGATTTCCGTGGCGCTCAGGGCGGCGATGGAAACGAGATCCTTGCGGTGCCACGAGGGCGGAGCGGCGTTTTGCGAAAGCGGTGCGGTCATTCGGAAATTCCAGCGCCGGGCGTCGAGTCGAGCCACACCGAGTCGTCCGGCGTGCCATCGGTGGCGGAAAAGCGGACGAATACGCGTTCGCCAAGCGAGGTCGGAACGTTTTTGCCCACGTAGTCCGCGCGGATCGGGACTTCGCGATGCCCGCGATCGATGAGCACCGCGTACTGAATCCGCGCGGGCCGTCCGAAGTCCGCCAGCGCATCCATCGCCGCGCGGCAGGTGCGGCCGGTGAAGGCGACGTCGTCGGCGAGGATGATCGTGCGATTTTCCAAATCGTACGGCAGCCGGGTCGGGACGACCGCGGGCACGGGCCGGCGCGCGAGATCGTCGCGGTGCATCGCGATATCCACGACGCCGGTTTCCACGGAGCCGCCGGCAAATTGCTGCACGTAGGCCGCGAGCCTTTCCGCGACGACCACGCCGCGCGAGGGAACTCCGATGATGGCGAGCCGTTCGGGCTCGGGGTTGCGCTCGATGATTTCGTGCGCGATGCGCTTGAGCGCGCGTTCGATGGCGGCGGCGTCGAGCAGCAGGCGGGCGGTGGGGCTGGGCGGATTCTGTTTGCTCATGGCTGGCTTCCTTGCGACCTCGCGGGGTCGGGCTTAAAGGGGCCGGGGCGCGCGTCAGTTCATGCGGCAGACGCGGCCCGCTGCTGCGCCACGCGGTTGCGCCGCCACTCGGCGCGATGCTTCACGAGCCAGTCGAGCAGCGCTTTTTCAAAGCCCACATCGCATTTCGCCTGCTCGCTGAGGAACCACTTGTGCCGCATGATTTCCTCCCGTTCGGCCAAAAATTCCTGATAAAGCCGGGAACCCTTCAGGAGTTTGGAATCAGCGTCGCTCATGGATGACGAACCTGTGACGAGTTTGTCGCGGAGTCAAGCCGCCGCAGCGATAAATCCGCCCTTTCGGTCATTGACCTCACCGCGCCGCCGCACTCCGATCCGCGCGTGATTTTCTCCACCGACCTCCGCTGCCGGGCGCACGATGCCGGTGCCGGGCATCCTGAGCAGCCGGCCCGGTACGATGCGGTTCTCGCCGCGCTCGAAAAAGCGGGCTGGCGTGCGAAAATGCGCGCCGTGCCGGGGCGTGCGATCGCGCGCGAGGATTTGCTGCTCGTCCACACCGCGGCGTATCTCGATCTCGCGGAGCGCGAAATCCGCGCCGGCGCGGAACAACTCAGCACCGGCGACACGGGCGTGGGCGCGCATTCGTGGGATGCCGCGATGGCGGCGGCGGGCTGTGCGCTCGCGGCGACGGAAGCGGTGATGCGCGACGAAGCGAAGACCGCATTTTGTCTCGTGCGGCCGCCGGGGCATCACGCGGGCGCGGCGCGCGGGATGGGCTTTTGCATCCTGAACAACGTCGCGCTCGCCGCGCGCCACGCGCAAAAACGGCTCGGGCTTTCGCGCGTAGCGATCGTGGATTGGGACGTGCATCACGGGAATGGCACGCAGGATATTTTCTACGCGGATGGCAGCGTGTTCTTTTTCAGCACGCACCAATCGCCGTGGTATCCCGGCACCGGCGCAGCGAGCGAGACGGGCGCAGGCGAAGGGAAGGGGACGACGCTGAATTGTCCGCTCCCCGCCGGGAGCGGGCGTGCGGAAATCTTCGAGTGCTTCGAGCGGCGGCTCGTGCCCGCGATGGAAAAATTTCGACCCGAGATCGTGCTCATCAGCGCGGGTTTCGATTCGCGTGCGGGCGATCCGCTCGGGCAGTTTCTCCTCACGGACGCGGACTTCGCCGACCTCACACGCCTCGTGCGCGAGATTGCGGACCGGACCGCGCAGGGCCGCGTCGTCAGCGTGCTCGAGGGCGGCTACAGCCTCGCCGGCCTCGCGAGCGCCGCGACCGCGCACGTTGCCGCACTGATGAATTAGCGCGCTCAGTCACGCAGCGCCGCCGCGACCGCGCGGATGCAGCGCATTTCCAAAATGAACGACGGGTGCAGCCAGCCCCACACGCGGACATTGCGCGCCTGCGGCATTTCGGAACTGCGCGCGGGCAGGATGATCAGATCGAGCGGCGTGTAAAAGCTCGTGAAGGGGATCGCCCGCAGCGCATCCCCATCGCGCGCGAGATCGCGCAGGAATTCGCTGTCCCGCCGCATCTGCATCCAGCCGGGGCGGCGGCTGATCCACGCCGTGATCGTGCCGTGGTGCGGCGTGCCCATCGTGATGAAGCGCGTGACTTTTCCGAGGCCACCGAGCCGCTGGAGCCAGTACTGCGCGATGAGCCCGCCCATGCTGAAACCGATGAGTTCAAATTTGCGCGCGCCCAGATTTCCCCCCACGAATTCGGCCAGCCGCTGCGCGAGTTGCTCGATGGTCGCGAAGCCGTCGATCGGCGTGAGCGTGGGCTGGAAAACTTCGCGCGCCTGTGAGCGGAGATGCCGCGCGAACCGCTCCATGTCGTCGCCGCACGAAAACATCCCGTGCAGGAGGACGACGGGGGGCAGCGCGGGATCGGGCGCGACCGGCGGCGGATCAAATTGGGCGAGCGTTTTTACGAGGGAGGAGATGAGGCGCATGGTGAAAAGCGGGGCGTCGCAGGCTATGCCGGGCAGGCGTTGCGGCGGAAATGGCGCACCTGGAAATCCGCCGTCTGCAGCGCGACCCCGGCGAAATCGAAGAGGTGCTCGAACTCCGGAAAGAACGCATCCCCCTCGACGACGCGCGGCACGACGGTGAGAAAAAGATCGCTGCACCGCGACAGCAGCCGCGCGTAAATCTGCGCGCCGCCGATGACGAATACTTCGCGCTGCGGGCGGTATTTTTTTAGCGCGGCGAGGAAGCGCTCCACGCTGCGCACGAGCCATACTTCGCGCTGTGCGATTTTTTCAAAACCGAGCTGCGCCGGGCCGCGCCGCAGCCGTGCCGTCCAGTGGCCGATGACGGGCTTCACGCCGCAGCGCGCGGAAAATTCGGGGTCGTGCGCGAGCATCCGGGGCGCGCGCGTGAAGACGACGTTCGTGCGGTTCGGCAGCGGTTTCGGCAGGCTGAGAAAAGTCTTCCGCCCCATGAGCACGATGCCGCCGGTCGTGCGCTGCTTGAACCATTTGAAATCTTCGGGCAGATGCCACGGGATTTTTCCTCCCGCGCCGATCACGCGATTCAGCGACATGGCGGCGAGGGCTTTCATCACACGGCAATCGGCGCCTTGATCACCGCGTGCGGGTCGTAGTTTTCGATCGCGATGTCGTCGAATTTGAACGCGAAAATATCGGTCACTGCGGGGTTCAATTTCAGCACTGGCAGCGCGCGCGGCTCGCGCGAGAGCTGGAGTTTCGCCTGCTCGACGTGGTTCGCGTAAAGGTGCAGGTCGCCGAAGGTGTGGATGAATTCCTTCGCGCGCAGCCCGCACACTTGCGCGACCATGTGCGTGAGCAGCGCGTAGCTCGCGATGTTGAACGGCACGCCGAGAAAAAGATCCGCGCTGCGCTGGTAAAGCTGGCAGCTCAGTTCGCCCTCGCTCACATAAAATTGAAACAGCGCATGGCAGGGCGGGAGCGCCATGCTTTCGATTTCCCCGGGGTTCCACGCGCTCACGATCATGCGGCGGCTGTCGGGGTTCTTTTTGATCTGCGCGATGACGTTCGCGATTTGGTCCACGTGCGTCCCGTCCGCGCCGCGCCAGTCGCGCCACTGCGCGCCGTACACGCGGCCGAGGTTGCCTTCCGCGTCGGCCCACTCGTCCCAGATCGTCACGCCATTTTCGCGGAGGTAGCGCGTGTTCGTCTCGCCTTTTAAAAACCACAGCAGCTCGTGGATGATGCTGCGCGTGTGGATTTTTTTCGTCGTGAGCAGCGGGAATCCGGCCGTGAGATCGAAGCGCGCCTGCGCGCCAAACACGCTGAAGGTGCCGGTGCCCGTGCGGTCGGCCTTGAAGCGTCCGTGGTCCTGCACGTGGCGGAGCAAATCGAGATATTGGCGCATCGCGAGCGGGATACGGGAAGCGCGAGGCGCGAGGCAAGCACGCCGCGATTCCATTTTGAAATCACCGGCCATCGCCACTACTGGTGGCGCATGTCCCGCCCCGCCGCCGTTTTCCTCGCCGCGATTTTTCTGCTCGCCCCCGCCGCGCCTGCGCCCGCGCGGCACACGGGACTGCTGCCGATGGAAACAGTTTTCATCGGGCGGGATCGCTTCGAGGCGCGCGTGCGGCAGCTTCGCACCCTCGTGGAAAAAGTGCGCGCGCTGCCGATTGGCGAACGCACCGCGTGGTTTGGGCAGATGCTGCTCGGCGTGCCGTACAAGGGCTACACGCTGGAAATTGACGACCACGTCGAGGCGCCGAGCGTGAATCTCGCGGGGCTCGACTGCTGGACTTTTTTTGAGACCGCGCTCGCCTTTGCCCGCATGGTCGAGGAGCCGGAGGAACAGTGGACGCCCGAGACGCTGCTGCGCTGCATCGAGAAGGATCGGTACTGGAACGGCGAATGCGACGGCACGTATCTCTCGCGGCTGCACTACCTCGAGGACTGGCTGCACGACAATGCCAAGCGCGGCCTCGTGCGCGATCTCACGCGCAGCCTCGGCGGAATCAATGTCACGAATTCCGCCATCGAGATGACGCACAATTGGAAAAAATACCGCTACATGCGCAGCAACCCGGAGCTGCGCGCGGGCATCACGGAACTCGAGTCGCGCCTGCGCCGGCAGCCGCTCGTGATGATTCCAAAAGCGCACGTGCGCGACATCGAGGACCAGCTTCAGAACGGCGACATCATCGGCATCATCGGGCGCGATGGCGCGAACTACGGCACGACGCACGTCGGGCTCGCGATTCGCAAGGGCGGCGTGCTTTGCCTCATGCACGCGAGCGCACCGTTTAATTTCGGGAAGGTCGTCATCGAGTCGCGGCTGAGCGATTACCTCGACAAGCACGCGTCGCACGCGGGCATTCTCGTGGGCCGGCCGCTGAAGTGAGCGCTGCGCGCGGTCGTGAGCAGGCGGCGGGATAAATTTCTCGCGTGGACGTGAAGAGGTGCGCCAAGGTGCGCGTTTCCCATTCGTCCGCCGCTCGCTTTTTCCCAATGAAAATCACGCATCGCGTTCCGCTCATCGTCTTTGCCACGGCGTCTGTTTTTTTCCGTCCTCTCGCGCCGGCTGCGGAAATTGCGGGCAAGGCGGTCGCGAAGCACACGCCGAAGCCGCGGCGATCCGATGATGCGGGCACCCCGGTCGCGGTGAACGCGGGACGCCAGAGGGCGTTCATCGATCGCGCGAAGGACAAGGGCATCCAGCTTGTTTTTCTCGGAGATTCGATCACCGATTTTTGGCAAAGTCGCGGCAAGGCCGTGTGGGAGGAATTTTACGCGAAGTATGACGCCGCGAATTTCGGGGTCTCCGGCGAGCATACCGAGCACACGCTTGGACACATCGCGGGCGGCATTCTCGACGGGCTGCATCCGAAAGCCGTCGTGATCCTGATCGGCACGAACAACATCGGCCATATCGCCGAGGAGCGGCCCGAGTGGACGGCGGACGGCATCAAAAAAATCGTGAAGGCCGTGCATGAAAAACTGCCGGAGGCGAAGGTCCTGCTGCTCGGCATTTTTCCCCGCGAGGGGAAGGAATCGCGGCATCGCAAACAGATCGCTGAAATCAACGGCATCATTCGCCGGCTCGACGACGGGCAGCGCACGCGCTACCTCGATCTTACGTCAAAACTGACGGACACGAACGGCGAGATTCCCAAGGACATCATGCCCGACAAGCTGCATCCCAGCGCCGCGGGCTACAAAATCTGGGCCGAGGCGATGCAGCCGCTGCTCTCGGAACTGATGAAGTAGTGCCGCGGCGGAAGAAACGCTCACCCTGCCACGGGGATGGCTTCGCGAGCGAGGCTCGCTTTTAAAAAACACCGCAGGCCGTGGCGAAAGCCGACGGATTACTTCGCGGCGAGCAAACCCTCGGTGTCGAACTCCACGTTCGTGGAGCCAAACTTCGGATAAATGAAACGGCTCGCGGGGACGTTTTCCTTGGAGATGCCGTACGCCGTGGGGAGGCCGGCGGCTTTGAGATGCTCGAGCGACTCGTGGAGCAGCGTGGTGCCGATGCCGCGGCTGCGATATTCCGCGAGCACGCACGGGCCGGAGATGAGATGGCTCGGCGCATCCTCGGTCACGTTCAGCGCGGAGGCGGCGATGATGCGCGTGCCATGCGTGAGCACGAGGCACGGCACGGCGCGGTGCGCGAAACTCGCCGCGAGTTGCGCCTCGACGAACTCGCGCACAAACCGGATCGAATCGCCCCACGCGGCATCGAGACCGAAGGCGGTGAAGATGACCTGATGGACGGTCTTTTCCTCATCGCGGGAGGCGGAGCGGATGTTGAAAGAGGAGGAGAGGCGCGATTCAAACGCCGGGAGTTTTTGGAGATCCCAGGCAAATCGCTTCCAGCGAACAAGCTTCATGCGCTGACGGTACCGAGCGTGGCGGCGGAATGCAATCGTCGTGTGGCGATTTCGTTCCGCCGGTGTGTCGGCGCGCTTTGGGGAATCCGTCCTGCGGATGTGCGGGCGGCGCCCGTTATTCACCCGCGCCGGCATGGCCGCTTCTCCCGGCGGGCGTGCAAATTTTCCCTCTTGGGTTCACCCGGCGCAATTCGTCTTTTTCCTCGGCAGGGATGGCGCGATTCGCTCCGGGTTCTCCCATGCGGGAATACCGGAGGAGCGCGCGCTTTTCCGAATGGGCGCAGACGTGGCGGCGATTTTTTCAATCGGCACAATATGGAGAGGAGCGGCGTGATTTGCCGGCTTGCCCGATCTCATTTTGGAGGGAGGCTTTCGTTCCGCAGGGATTTGGGCAGAGTGCATTTTCGCAGGTTTCATTTTGCCGCGCTGCGTTGGAAAGCACGCTCGATTTGAAAATGGGGTTGACTCGCGTTTTTCCATCCCCCAATGCTTCCCACCGTATGAAAAACATCGCCAAATTCGCCCTCGCCGCCGTCGTCCTCGCCTTCGCATCCTGCGCACACCACGACACCGGTTCGCAAACCACCACGACGACGAGCACCGGGTACCGCAAGTAAGGTGCGATTGTCCCGGGCCTGTCACGGCCCGCACGGTGTTCGAGCTTTCGCGCCTGCGTTGCATAAACGATGGTGATCGGACGGACACGCGGCGGGATGGTTTTCAACAATTCCGACCGTCCGCCCACGGGACGCATCGAAAGTCGAATATCGTATTGACCGGTGAACGGAACCCATTAGTGTCCCCGCCCTTTCCATGCATAACAAAATGTCTTCACTCGAACGTATCGCCGACTTGAAAGCCCAAATTGCCACCCTCGAACACGGGGCGGTCAAAGAACTTACCGACAAACGAGCCACGCTCATGGCGGACCTCGCCGCGGTGGATGCGGAGATTGCGCGACTCACCGGGAAGCCGGTCGAGGCCCGGAAGACACGCATGACCGCCGTGAAGCCCGAGGGCAAATCGCCTTCGCTGCAAGAATTGAAGGAAATCATCGCTGCGACGCCGGAGAAGACGCTCAACATTCGCCGCGACGGCTACGATCTCCGTAACATCAAGATTTTGGCGAAGGCGAATCCGCAGCTTCTTCAACTCGGCGGCAAGGGTGCCTGGCCGACGGTGAAACTGCTGAAGTAGCCGGCAGCGGATCCAGTTTCGGAGCCTCGGTTGACCGGAAGGTTGACCGGGGCTCTTCGCTTTTGAAATCGCGCTGGAAAAAAAACACTCGCCGAAGCGGATGCGGCGCAGGCGAAAATCGCGGGAATTTGCATGGACGATTCCACGCGGCGGCGCGAGTGGCTGCTGCCGCGATGACGGGCGCGCGTGATCTGTGCGCGCGTGAACTTCGTGCCGTGGCGCGCTTCAGCCGAAACACACGCCGGGACTGGTCGCCGAGCCGCGTGTTCACGCCCGCGAGTGTCGCGCCGAGGCCGCTCACGGTGCGGTTGAAAAATCCGTTGATCGTTCCGTCTATGGAGTCGCCTCCCGCCACCGAGAACTGCTTCTGCGCGACGTTGGCCACGGCGAGCGCGATGTCGTTTGCGCCGGCGTCGCCGGTGGCGCTGGCGCGCAGCGTGTTGAAAGTGAGCGTCGGATCGAGCGCGATGACGCCAGCGGCGGGCGGGATCTTGAAAAAATCACTGCTCGCGCCACCGGGATTGTAGGCGCTGTCCACACCTGCCGCGAGCTGTCCCGCCGCGCTCCGCAGATCGGTGCGGAGATTCGCGACGACACCGTCGCGCGCCGAGAGATTTCCCGCGAGCGAACCGCCCTGCAGTGCGAGCGCCACCGGAGGCTGCCCGCTCGTGCATCCGGTGCCGGTGAAAGTGAGTCCGCCGCGCACGGCATTGCCCTGCACGAGCGAAAAGTCGCCGCCGGTGCTGTCCTTCGCGATCACCTCGATCTGCCCGCTCTTGCCCGCGAGCGGCTGCGTGGTGAAGTCCATTTCCGACAAGACTGGACATGGGCTAGCTCCTCTCCAGCAAGCGCGAAGCCCCGGATGATGGCGGCCTGTTGCAAGCCGAGCAAGTGAAGCAGCCCGCCGTACTCCTCGAGCTCGCTGCGCAGCGCGATGATCAGTTCCTCCTGCAAATCCGAAAAGGGTTCAATGGTGTCGTCACCTGCCGATGCTGCGAGCGGACCGAGCTCGCCTGCACGTACTGAATCCGGCGGCGGCCTCGCGAAAAGATTTGGAGCGACGTTACCGAAGCAGTTCGCGAGTGCCGGGCTTGTTCGGTTTCATTGCGTCCGCAGCATGGGGATGCATGCGCACTTTTTCCCGAAAATCAGTGCTGCAATTCATTAAGGTCGCGCGCAAGAGTGCGGCCTCGGCAGAGAGTCGGTGCGCGCCCTGCGCCTGACCCTCGCCGGTGACGAGCAAAAACGCGTTTAGAAGAACATCAACGATGGCATCGCACAACGGCCGAAAATTCCAAAGCGCAGCGAAGTGAGGTGTCGGCAACAGGCCGTGCCGGAGGTCTTCACGCTGCTCGGAGAACTCTGCGGGCCGCTGCGCGAACGCCCACGACCCAAATCCAAACCATGAAACGCCTCTTCGTCCTTGGAATCATGCTGCTGCCCGGCTTGGCGGCGTCCGCGTTTGCGGAGGTGGTTCTTCCCGGATTAGTGTCGAGCGAGTTGGAGCCCGAGTTGAAAGGGGCGGTGTTGATTGAGGAGTTGAATTGCGCGGCCTGCCATGCGAGCGGCGCGGGCGGGGCGGCTTTGGCGGGGCGCTCGAAGAAAGCGCCGAGGCTGGCGGAGGTCGGCTCGCGGGTGAATCCGAAGTATCTGGAGTCATTCATCCGCGATCCGCACGGGACGAAGCCGGGCACGACGATGCCGGATTTGCTGACACAGATGAGCGCGGAGGAACGCGGGAAGACGGCGATTTCGCTCACGCATTTTTTGCTGTCGTTGAAGAAGAATGATTTTGCGCCGGAGCCGCCGGATGCGGTGGCGGCGAAGCTCGGGGAGCGGCTGTTTCATGCGCGCGGTTGCGCGGCGTGTCATTCGCCGCGCGATGCGAACGGGGTGGAGTTGCTGCCGAAAACTTCCGCGCCGCTCGGTGCGCTGGAGAAGAAATACAGCTACAAGAGTCTCGTGGATTTTTTGCGGCAGCCGCTCGCGAGTCGGCCATCGGGGCGAATGCCGGACTTGCGTTTGCAGGGGCAGGACATCGTGCGCATCGCGCATTATCTGCTGCGGGAGACGCGGGTGCCGGGCAACCTTGCTTACACGCTGTATCGCGGGCAGGTGTGGGAGGGATTGGAGAGTGATGAGGTGAAGGCCGAGCGCGCTGGATATGTGAAGGATTTTGCCGCGGAAAATCTCGGGAAACTCCAGCAGCACACGGCGCTGAAGTTCGAGGGCTGGCTGAATGTGTCGCACGCGGGGCGCTACAACTTTTTCCTGCAAATGAACGGCGGCTCGCTGCGCCTCGACGGCAAAGAAGTCATCGCACAAGATCCCAGCGACCGGCGCGGGGTGAAGAATCTGGAGGGCTCGGCGGAACTGGCGGTGGGTTGGAGAAAGATTGAGCTGACTTACTTTCACACGGGGCAGGAGCCGAAGTTTTCCTTCGAGATGGAAGGGCCGCAGTTCGCACGGCAGCGGATTCCCTCGGCGATGCTCTCGGTTTCAAGCGAGCCCATCCCAGCGTTCGAGCCGCTCAAGGTGGACCCCGAACTCGCGGCTCGCGGACGGGAGATGTTCGGCGCACTCGGCTGCGCGAAGTGCCATGATGATCTCGGCGTCGCTGCGAAATCCGCCACCGCGTTGGCGAAGCTCGATCCCAGCCGTGGCTGTCTGAGCGAAGCCGCCGGGCCTTGGCCGCGCTTTGATTTGAGTGCGGAGCAACGCACGCTGATTGCGAAGGCTCTGCCTCGGGTGGAGCAGTCGCTCGACGATAAGCAGCAACTCAATAAGACGCTGGTCACTTTCAACTGCATCGCCTGTCACGAGCGCACCGGACTCGGCGGCATCGCGCCGGAGCGCAATGCGAACTTTACCGGCACTCGTGAGGCGCTCGGCGACCAAGGCCGTCTGCCGCCGCCGCTGTCGCATGTCGGCGCGAAGCTGAAACCCGAATGGATCGCGGATGTGCTGCTCCGCGGCAAACGCCAGCGCGATTATCTCGACGCCGCCATGCCGCAGTTTGGCGAGGCGAATGTGGGGCATCTCGTGAATTTATTCGGCAAGGTGGATTCGCTGGAAGCGGTGACTTTTCCGAAGGTCGCGAATATTCAGGAATCCAAGAACGCGGGCTATGAGATGATCGGCACGAACGGATTCAGTTGCATCGCGTGCCATGATTTCAACGGGCAGAAATCCGGCGGAGCGGGCGCGCTCGACATCGTGACCGTGACGGAGCGCATCCAGAAAAACTGGTTCCATCTCTACATGCGGCAGCCGTCGCGCTTTCACCCGACGGTCATCATGCCGAGCTATTGGCCGGGCGGGCAGTCCGTCCGCCCGACCATTCTCGGCGGCGATACCGCGCAACAAATCGAGGCGCTGTGGACTTATCTCGACGACGGCCCGCGCGCGAAAAAACCGGCGGGCTTATCGCGGCAGTCGAGCGAACTGCGGGTGGGCGATGTCGCGGAAATTTGCCGAGGGCGAGGCACGGCGGGCTTTCGTGGAATCGGCGTGGGTTATCCCGAGCTCATCAGCCTCGCGTTCGATTCCGAGGAGATGGCGCTGCGTGAGCTGTGGAAAGGCGAGTTTGCGAATGTCGATCTCGGTTCCTTTCATGCGCGCGGCACGGACCGGATTTCTTTTCCCGCCGGCATTCCTTTTCACCGCCTAATATCGCTGGAGGATAACTGGCCCTACAAAGGAAAGACCAACTATCTGTTCCCGCAGGATCATGGCTACCAGTTCCGCGGCTATCATCTCGATTTGCAGCGGCGACCGACTTTCCTGTATCGCTACGGCGACATCGCGGTGGAGGATTTTTTCGAGGACGCGCGCGACAAGGACGGCAAAGCGTATTTCAAGCGCACCTTCCAATTCGACGCGCCCGCTGCGCAGCCGCCGTTCTATTTCCGCGCAGCCTCCGGCAAAAACATCACGACGCAATCCGAGCGAGCGTTCGCCGCGGATTCGCTGCAAGTGCGTATCACGAGCGAGCACCAAGGCATCGTGCGCGAAGGCAATCCCGATGAGGTGCTCATCCCGCTCACGCTGCCGGAAGGCCGCTCCACTCTCACTCTCGAATACCAATGGTAAGCGCACGCATCCTCACGGCCATCGTGGCCATTTCCAGCGCGCCGCCACTGCACGCGGAGGAACTTGGCGAGATGTGG